>NZ_JAGAYD010000053.1 GCF_017940685.1 Butyrivibrio sp.
AATATTCTGTACTGCCTGCCGGGATGCCGCCTGCCATCGGCGCTCTCCTTTTGTCTCCTAAAGGCCGTTCTTGCCTTGGCTATATCCGAATAGCGGCACTTTTTACCGTTGTAGCTGCATGTATGCCACTGTGAAGCATCGTTTTCTCTCTTCTGAACAACGAACATAGGTTACTCCTCTATTGGTGTAAGTGTGTATGTTTTTCCGCTCTGGGTGAGCATTATTATGTTATCGTCTGTAATTTCAAGCTTGTATTTGTCTTCGACATCCGTGCAGGTGACAACCACATAGTAGTTATCCCCGTCACTGGTCATGTCCCATACTCCATAATCATCTTCCTGCTTGGAGGAGTGTCCCTCAAAGTAACCGGAAGGATCGAAGTTAAAAGTGTGTTCCGAATAGATGTCCTCACTGTCAAATGCCTGGTAACTTCCCTGTACAGAAAATTTATAGATAGGGATTATATCCGCTTCATCAATAGACATAGCCACGTTTGAGTAAGACAGTGGATCTTCCGGATTATCAAGGATGAAAGATTTATCATCTACCGGACGGAAAACGATGGATCTTATTACGGTAAACACAAAGAAAAGGGCAACTACAATGCTGAGAATTAAAAACCCTTTGAATACAGTCCCTTTTATCTTCTCAATCTTATCGTTCTTATCCTTTATCTCTTTATCCCTGAATACATTATCCTTTTCGATATTCTTATCAATGGATGCAGCATCGTCCTCAGAGTCATCAATAATGACCTGCTCTGTTACAGGAACGTCTTCTTTGCTATCACTGACAATTTCATTCTCGTTTGTTTCCATGTATTTCTCTTCCAACTCATTACTCCTCTCGCGGTGTTTTATATTTCTACAATAAATATGGGATAGCAGGGCGTTAAATTGCATAAAAGAAGCGCCCAGATAATTCTGAGCGCCTCCTAAAATAGCCTTTATGCTGTTATCTCTTCGTCGAACTCTTCGTCGAAACTGTCATCAATCTCAACTTCGTCTGCCATTGCAACTTCGCCATCATCACCTGATGCCTCAAATCCTTCCTCGCCGTCAAAATCGTCATCCTCAAGGAGTTCATCAAGGTCTACGCTTGGCTTTGGCTTTGCAAAGAACATCTTGTATGCGAAGAATCCGCCACCGCCAAGGAGTCCGAGAAGGAGAAGGGCTGCGATTGCTACACCTACCCAGTTGATCTTACCTTCTTCCGGAACTACTTCCTCAACAGGTTCAGCCGTCTCTTCAACATCCTCTTCATCTTCTGAAGCGCCGTTAAGATCGAACTGTCCGTCGATAACGCCACTGTCCTGCTTTTCTACAGTTGCAAAACCAGGCTCTGTTTCTTCCTCGGTGGTCTCCTCAACAACCGCCCTTGTTTCTGTTGCAGTTGTCTTGCCACTTGATGCACTTGATGAATTTGACTTTGCAAGCTGTGTTGTAAGATCTGAAATCTTCTCCTGGAGGGCTTTAACTGTTGATGAATTTGAAGTTGAGCTGTTACTTGTTGCCGTCCCGGACGTTGATACGTTCTTTGCAGCGTTGGATGCATTATTTGCCGCTGTTGTTGCTGCGGAGAGCTGGCTCTTAAGTGATGAATTTGTATTGGTAAGAGATGAAACCTTGTCCTGTAAATTCTTAAGAGCTGTGCTTGTAGCGCTTGATGATGTGCTTGTGTTTGTTGCCGCCTGCTTCTTAAGCGCTGTGTTTGAGGCTGTAAGAGCCTTGTTCTCTGACTCAAGCGTATCTGCCTTCTTTACAAGGTTCTTCACCATTGTGAGGGCAGTAGCAGCATCGTCTGCCCCCGCTGCATCAATAAGTGCCTGTAGCTGTGCTTCTTTTGTCTCAAGTGTTGACTTCATGCTTGATACGTTGGCAAGGAGCTGTTCAAGTGTCTGTCTGTTTTCGTCTGTTACTGCCGAACCGGTAAGGGCTTTCTGTATAGAATCCTGCACATTCTGTGTCTTTTCCTTAAGGGCTGTGATTTCAGAAGCGATGTTTGTGTTCGAGAGATTATCTATCTCTTCTTCTGTAAGGTCTCCCTTGAGTGCCTGTACAAGATTTACATAATCGTCTTTTGTATCATTGTATGAGCTGATAAGGTCATTTACATAGGCTTTGATCTGTGAGAGCATCTCTGCATCTGTTGTGCCTGTATAATCTTCGCCCATGATATCCTTCATGGCTGAATAGAAGTCATTAAGCTCTGTCTGTGCATCAAGAAGCTTGTTGCTTATCTCTTTGAGCATGTTATCAACCTTAAAGAGCGTTACTTCTAAGGTATCTTCATAAACTGTTTCCGATCCGTCTGCATCAAGCACATGGATTCCTCCAAGTGTGACAAAGAACTCAAAGTCGCTTCCTGTTCCAAATTCATAATCGGGATCTGTCGTTCCAACATACTTAACAACAGGGTGTGCATCGCCGTTGTCATCATAGTATGTGTACTCTTCGCCACTACTCTGATCGTAGGCAAAAGCTGTTCCATTGATAAATACAACTGGCTGACCGTCAACAACACCTGCATATCCTGCGTTATTTGATGCGGAGATCTTTCTGAGGTAGTCAAGTTCTTCGTAAAGGGTATTGTACTCTTCCATAAGAGACTTGAGCGTATCCTGCACTTCTCCATCACTTTCAGAAAGCTGATTTACTGTGTTCTGGAGCTCAACAAGGTTTGCCTTGATTGATGTAAGCTCTGTAATACCGCTGTTAAGAACTGCGATCTCACCCTCAAGGGTTGTCTTCTGTGCATCTTCTGCTGAATGGTCTTCTGAATTTGCTGTCTTCTCTGCGATTGTTGTTGCAAGTGCTGATACCTGTCTTGTCTTTGTGTCGATATCTGCGTTCATAGCATCGATTTTTGTCTGTACAGAAGAAATCGCTGCGCCAACACTCGTTGCATCAATCTCTGCCCCTGCGAGATCAAGGGAATTAAGCGCTGTTGTAATTTTTTCTTTCATATCAGCATATTCCGAACCGGAAAGGGCATCTACGCTATCTTTAAGAGCGTTAACTCTTGTGACGATTGTCTCAAAATCAAGACCATTGATCACCGTTTCTGTCTGACTTGCAAGTGTACAGAGAATTGAAACAGGGAATGTACCATAAAGATTTCCGTTTGCATCAAAGGCTGCAACTACAAGGTTCTTTGTTGTCCTTGATGCAGTACCCATTCCATTTACCGTTGCAAAATCACTTTCATCGATTGTGATCGACGGGTAGAGTGCAAGTGCGGCTGCCTGTGATACGGTATCAGTACCATTTACATACTTCTCCCAATCGCCGGATTTAAAAACTGATACCTGACTCATCTTCAGTGTTCCGTCTGTACCTCTTCCTGTTGTAAGGCTTATGGATGTCTGAGCCCCATTTGAATCAAGGAAGTGTACGATAACATACAGGTCTTTTTTAAAGTTTTCCTGTGTAATAGTAATTCCTTCTGCGGGGATCTCTAATGACGTATCGCCAGTATAATCGCCTGTTACTTCATATAGTGACGATGCTGCGAATGCCTTAAAAGATGCAATCCCAAGGATATTACCCATCATTAAAGCTATTGTCATTGCAAAAGCTATGCTTATGCGGCTGACCCTGGTTAATGTTTTCATAAACTTTTCCTCCTAATTGCGATTACTCGCTATCTGAGATATCAAAAGGACAACCTTTAAATGTGTCCTCTTTAGTTTCTGTTGCTCCATCCTGCCCTATGACCTGACGGAGCATGTTGTTGTTTGAAAATGCAAGGTTTCCAAGTTTTCCACGTCCAGATAGGAACACGCTTGTAAGCGCCGAACCGTACTGGCCTCCATCAAAACTCTTATAGCCAATGTCGTAGTCTCCGAAGAGAGCTACACTCTCAAGATTGTGGCAGTTTGCAAAAGCCATATCTTCGATCTCAATATAAGGTGCATTTGCTCTAAGAGCCGTGACATTTGATGAATAAAATGCTTTTTTCCCAATCTTTGTAAGAGTTGCAGGAGCTGTCAGCTCAAATGCGTTTTTGTTCTGGTAAAAAGCATAATCGCCGATTACCTGGACGGTTGAAGGGATCACTACGCTGTTAAAGTACACATCCTGCGGGATAAAAGGCTTTTCGCTTCCGCTTCCGATCTTTAATACCGGTATGTCCTCTATCGTTTCCGGTATATAGAAAACTCCGTCTACTATATACCTTGACAGGTTCGTGCTTTCCGTGTACAGATGGTCTATTAAGCCATCTTCATTTAGAGCGTACAGCCATGTCACGTTGTTCTCATGGCTCTTGTACCATATCCCTGCCTTAAAATAGTCTGCAATCTCGTTTGCTGACCTTGTTACCACGAATGAATACTCTTTGGTGGCCATCATGGTATCTTCTATTTTTTCGGTAGGAACTGTGTCCCTTCCATCGCTCTCACCCTCTGGAGTATCAACCTCTATCGGTTTCTCTGTACAGAATGTGTGATAGGTGACTAGCACCACGTCTTTTATATCAGAGTTGCCATCAAGTTCCCCGGTAGTAAAGCCCGCACTGTTTCTTACGCTTTCTTCCGATTTGTCCTCAAGGGAATCAAATACAGATTTTTCTAAAACGTAATATGTGGCACTGGGGTCTTTTTCGCCATTGACGATTATGTTGGTATCAAGAAGCTCATTTACTTCAAGTGCTCCATATTCTGTCTCTGGCCTTAAGGTCGTCGGCTCTTTGAGTCTGGTACTTACCGAGAGATAATTTGCTATCCGAGCACTATCCTCGGCTGCAAATGCCTGCATTGGATGTACCGCTGTGACAAGCGACAAGGCAGCCGCAATAGCAAGCGACTTTTTGCACATTTTGTTTAGCATTGTTATGCCTCCTAATTCTTTAATGCGCATATATAATTATTTGTCACGTTGGAATATATTTTCCGATTGGAGGGGGCTGATCCCCGATTATGACAGTCCTATATGCGGGTCTTTGAGAATGTGATCCGTAAATCACGTTCTTGCAAAAACAAAAGTTGGAATTGTAATCGCCATTTGTTAGATGAAGGTTTTGCCTCTGTACAGAAAATCATGAGGGCTTTTTGGCTTTTACTTCTTCCAGTCGTTCCATGTCTTTTTCGAGCCATCTTTCAAGGCTCACCTTCAAGGATGATACCTTTTTATCCAGAAGCTTTTCCTGCTCCGGCGTAATGCATCTGCATTTTGTCAGAACCGGGAGAAGATCCTGTAGCCTGCCCAGCATTTCAAGCGAATCATTCTGGGCGTTTTTTCTTGCAACCGTTCCTATCTTTAGACTGTTTGCAAGCCTTAAAGAGTGGACCGCCTCACAGCTGTAATCCTGGACTTTCTTGCAGAGGGAAGTCCTGTATTCTTTCTGTGAGCTTGATGTGAGTATATACACATCTGATACAAGATCCTGGCATTTTTCCTTTAGCTCAAAGGAACGCTTTTTTAACTTTGTCACATCGGCACCGCAGGAAACCTGCGGCGATCCTGTCTTGATAGATGTATCTTTTTCCATGTCTTTCCCCGACATGGTGTATGAGCTATTAAAAACCCATACACCTTAAATATGTCATAATGACTCCTTAATAACATTTAAGTTTTATTTTTGTTGCATCTTTTAGAAAAAGTCTCCGCCGTCATCATCTGAAATACCAGATAACCACGCGGGAACTGTTTCACTTGTTGCTGCCGCAGATGCAGGAGTGAGCTCTGAAACAAATGAAGGACCTATCGGCGCCGGTTCGCTGACCGGTGTAAAGTCATTCTGTGTCTTTTGCTGTACAGGAACTTCTTCTGAGACATTATTTTTCTGTACAGGAGGTTTTGACTCATATTTAACCGGAACAACACTCTCTGTCTCCATCCATGGGGCAGGAGCAATATTATCATTCATCTTCTCCTTTGCCCTTAATGATGCTTCGTACTCTGCATCATCATCTGTCATTACTCCCATATCCTCTTCGGTGAACACGCCGTCATTTCCATCTGTATCGTCTACATTCAGATAATCTGACATGTCGCCGTCGTCTATGTATTCGTCACTGAAATCATCAAGGAAATCATCAAGCTCGTCATTCTGCTTTGATTTCTTCTTGGCTACTTTTGCGTTTTCTTTCTTTACAATCGCCTCTCTTTTTGCTCTGTACACCGCAGTTTTCTTTTTGTTTGACCTAACAAGGAGAAATACCGTAAACGCGATGACAAGCAGTATCGCAATGGCTGTTACTGCGATATAGGCATTTGTATAATCGGGCTCTTCGGGATCTGTTTTTGTGATCTTGTCAACAGGAGCCTGTGATGTCTTTGCAGACATAAGCTCATTTACAAGAGCAACGGGTGTTTCCCTGTACTGAGATCTTTTGCTATCAACATACCAGAACACGATGCCGTATGGTTTTGTTACAACATCTGAGTTTACTGTCTCCCAATCATCGGGTACTGCTGATGACACTGCGATGACTTCGATAACACTTGACGGAGCTGTGACTTCCATCACCCACTTACCGGGGTCGTCAGTTCCACTGATGTAGATTGTCATAAATCTGAAATCGTCGTGCCCGTCAATGACCATATTTGATCTTGTGATGAACTTAAAGCCGTTTTCTCCGTCTGTTACAACATCCTGTCCTGCTGTAAGCGTGTACTTTCCAGTTGCAGATGTGAATGTAACTGTTGGGATTTCTGTCCCTGCTGTATAGAAGATCTCATATCTTGTTGTTGTCGATGGAACAGGTGTGAGGAACTTCTGTGTTTTATTTTCTGAATCCTGCGGCTCCCATCTGGTCTTTTCTTCATTCGACTGGATAGGCTGTTCTGTTACTTCCTGGAGCACTTTTCCCTCATTTTCCTTCTGTTTTTCAATGGCTTCCTCTGAAGGCTCATTGCCTGCTTCCCATGTATATATCTGCCCGTTAGCAAATGTTATCTCAACGTTAGATGTTCTTTTATTAACCTTTGTCACGGCACCTGAGTCCTTCATGGCGATTGCGGCCTGGTACACCGCGTCAACAGCTGTGATAACATCGTCTTCCGGAACCTTATCTCCCTTTTTATATGAATTGCCTACTTCTTCGATCTGGGAAACGAGCTGAGTAACTGTTTCTTCGTTAAGTTCGCCCTCGGCGGGAGCTTCCCCTTCGCTTTCAGCCTGCGCTTCAACTTCGGCTTCTGCTTTTTTTTCTTCTTCCGAGGCTTCCTGCTCCTGAGTAGAAAGAATTGCATCTTCGAGAGCAATATCCTCCGCTGCATAAACCGACAGGCTACCGAATGATGTCATAGCCATGGTCAGACTCATTATCGTTATGGCTATCTTTTCCTTTAAGCTGTTCTTTTTCAAAATAAACCTCCTTGAATGGTGGATTGTTTTTTGTCCCTATAAACAATATGAGAGAGCGACTCTTAAATTTTGATTAAAAGCAGCTCCCTCATATATTTTCTGTACAGCAAAAAAAATGAGAGGTATTACCCTCTCATCTTTCATCAATTATCCAGCAGTTTCCTTTCCAGATCATCGAAATCATAGCTGTTCTGTTCAAAATTGTTGAAATTATCCACCCTCTTTTTTGAAGGTTCATAATCTTTTCGTATTGCATCTCTCATAAATCCTACGGGCTCTCTTATTTCTGAAAACCTTGGTTTTAATATACCGTATGCTTTTTCGATCTTTTTTACATCATAGTCTGCGTCTTCGGCAAATAGTTTTAATTCTTTGGTCTTAAAGTTGTTTTCTGTTATATCCCTCAGTTCGTCTATAAAGTCATCTATATCAACGGTCTTGGACCTTGGAATAACGTCCGTCTCTTCATCTATCTCGATTATGTCTTTATATTTGAGATAAAACCTAAATCCCCTGGTTTTTCCACCCCTGCCTCTTTTTATGGGCTCATATTCCATGTAGATGTCGGATAGGCGGTTTATCTCCTCCTGCGCTGCTTCAACAACGTCCCTTTTAAAACCATTGGCACTCCGTATCTTTTTAAGGTATTCCTTATCCGGGATACTCTCTATGGCATCATATGTGATGACGTTATCATCCATTACTGCATCATAGAGGATGTCATTCTCGGCTGCCTCAAGGTGGCCCGTTTGAACTTTTAAGTCAATAAGGTCCATCTCAAGCACAAAAGGACCGTTCTCTTTGTGTCTTGCCCTCTCAATATCTATGGTCTGCTTGAATATCTGATAGAGCACATAGCTGTAGTTGGATGAGAAGTTTGAAATTATCTGCCTGTCGATGATCGTATAGTTCTTACCAAGATCTATAAGCTTGTTCTCAAGTTCATTATTGAATACAATAGACATCTTCCCATTCTTGAATGTCGCCTGGGTAATGATATTGTTAGCCTCTATGCTCTTTCCTTCGTCATCTTTTACGATTATCCTCCAGTCGAGGAGTGATGGCTTTGTTGCCTTTTTCCCTCTGGTTGGTTTTGGCGCTATCAGTTCTTTTACTGTCTTATAGAGGTTTTCTGATGTGCTTTTGGTTATCTCTCTTATATCCTGTCCTGAAAAATCTGCCCTGAGAACAGGAACTCCATTCTCATTTACTGTCTTTTTTACCCTCATAAGGGCAAGATCCAATGTTTTTCGCCCAAGAAGTGTCATCTTGCTTTTGGATGTTATAAGAGTGTTGTCTTTTTTAAAATATACGGGTATGAGCTTTTCTTCTTCCATTTTTACCTCAATTCCCCAATTAGCGCAGAAGTTACACTTTGATTTTATCCATAAGTTTAATAAAAGTCAATAAAAATTCCCCAATCTGCGCAGAACTAACCCCAATTTCCTCTAAAGTTTATTTTTTTTCGCCCCAATTTTACACACAACTAACCAAGTCAGTCAACGCAAATGTGCGCCCCAATTTTCCTCACAAGTTTGCACTTTTTAGACCCCAATTTGCTCACAAGTTTAGAACCGCTGCTTAAAATATCCCTTATTTAAGCCATTTGCAGATACCAATTATGCCTCTGGTACCTCACCCCAATTTTCACACACCTAACCCCAATTTGCTCACAAGTTAATCAGCATAAAAACCCCAATTTGCTCACAAGTTATATCTGTTCGTTTTTATGTTTTTTATATCTTGATAAAAATATTTTTTTGTATACAAGATATTGTTTTTAGCTCTCTAAACAATTATTATTTGTTTTATAATTATTTTTTTCTCTGTTTGCTTGTTAAAATTCAGTATTTGTCGGTATTTATCGGTGATAACAGGATTTTGTTTTATAGAAAAACCCCAATTTGCTCACAAGTTAATTTCAAAACCCCAATTTGCTCACAACTAACCCCAATTTTTCTCACAAGTTCCCCCAATTTTACGCACAAGTTTACTCCCTCAAAAACCCCAATTTGCTCACATCTTCCCCCAATTTTACACACAACTAACCCCAATTTTACACACAACTTCCCCCAATTTGCTCACAAGTAAATTGCGCAAAGCCGCATGGTTGTGGGATTTTTGCCTCTCTTAATAATTAATAAATATTGTTGTTTTATATAACAAAATAACAACAACCGGCTCTGTGTGTTTTAGATATATTTTTAGTCCAAAATGAAGATGCGCTCTCCCATGTTTTATATATAAACCAAAATGGAGGGCACAAAATGAGTAGGGCTGTTAAACAGGATTTTGAACCTGATTATGAAGGCTTTAGAAAAAAAGTATTACTTGCCAAGGGAACGCGGACTCTTAGTCAGTTCTGTACAGATGCAGGAGTAAATCAGACGTACCTGTCAAAACTTATATCATCAACTTACAAGAAACCTGCCACCCCCTCCTTTATCGGGAAGCTGGCAAGGGTTGCTGATAATGGGGTTACTTTTCAGGCTCTTATGAGAGACGCTGGGTATGACCCAGATAAACATTCTGATTTTGAAATAAAGAGTGGCTTTGATAAGCAGCTAAAAGAGTCCTATGACGAGGGCTATATCCAGGGTTTTATGGACGCAAGAAATGCTGTTTTTGATGTTATGAATGCAGGAGGAGATTACCAGAATATCTTTTCCGTTTTATGCAGAGGGTGTAAGAGCCGTGATAATCTTGCATTTAATGCCTTAGATGTATTTGTTTCCGGCGCTGTTGTGAAGAAAAGTGAGACCAAGGAACAGTTTATTCTTGTTTCTGTGTTTAAGGATGGACTCTGGCTTGCTTTATCTCCGGAGGGAAAGACGGAAATAGTAAAAGAAGAGGATATTAAAGGGACAGGACACTTTGTTCCGTCGGATCTTGTCCTTGCGATGTATAAGAACATGGGTGCCTAAAATGGATGAAATTGTACGAGTAATCGGAGTGGTGTTTGTCTTGGCATTTGGCATATCGCTCCACATAGGCATAAACAAATATCTTGCAACTATAGATAGTGAGACAAAGAACAGGGATTATGTATTTCCTTTTGTTCTGTGTGGAATCTTTTTTGTGCTTGTGTTTGTTATGGCCATAATAAACATTCTTTCAAAATAAATAAAACAACCCCTTTATCAGAGTTGGGGTTGTTCTTTTTTGCCTGTATTTAATTCAAAGATACCTGGTTGGTATCATGAGCTTCAGGTTGTACTGGAGCGGCCACAGGAGATGAGTTTTTTATTGCCATGAGCTTTTTCTCGAAATCCTGCATATCTGTAACTTCTCCCAAAACCTTTTCAACCAGAGTTCCTATCTTAAGCCGTCTTGCGTCCTGCTCCTTCTTTTTTGCAGCCTTTTCGGCTTCAAGGATCTTTTTCTTCTGTTTCTGAAGCTCAGCTATCTTTGCATCAATATCCGTAACGCTTGTTCCCATAAATTAGATCTCCTTCTTTAATCTTGATTTTTTGTTTATATAGTAAATATAGGATAGCGGGTGTCCGATTTTTTCTGAAAAGTAAAAGAGCCCCGAAGGGCTCTTCTTTTAGGCAACTTTTGAGGCAGGCTCATCGAACTTGATCCGGTGGATGGTTATGTAGGTGTCGTCTTCGTCAAAGACATCTTCATCCTCCAGGTATTCCATAAACTTATCCATGAGATCAGAAAACTTAATGGGTGGAGCGCCATAGAGCTTTTCAAGTACGCCCTTAAGCTGACGGTTGATATAAAAACCGGGCTCGGAGAGCGCTTCACATACGGCTCTTACTTTTTCATCTTCAATCTCCGGAAGTTTATCTTCGTTTATACAGGAATCGACGATGTAATCCGCACCTTCTGTCATGCTTCTGTCGGACGCGACATATACACCATTGTCACTTTCTTCACCGTAATAGTGAACGGTAACATCCAGCCCTGTAAGGTCAACGAGATGTCTGAACATCCCTATTTTCGGACTCCATGCAGTCTCGGTCTTGATACATACGATATCGCCCTGTACAGCATCATCAATGCTGTCTTTGTCAATAGTTCCCCTACAGTCATACCATGCGTGGGAGCTATGTACTGCGTCCTCTTCAGGCACTCCAGATCCTACAAGATAGTGGCCAAGCCAATATTCTCCAAAGTCTCCGCCCTGTACTATCTTACAGCTGCGTTCTCTTGCCCTTTCGAGCATTTCCCAGAATTTTACGGCATCCTTACCTCTAAATTCAATGTTTGTATAGCACCAGTTTGGCATTGTTTTATCCTCCTTCTCCATTTTCAGATTTGATTACATCTAAAATATGGATTTGTTGAGGGAAGATAAAATCATTAAAAATGTGCTGTACAGAAAATAAAAAAGGCCACCTGAGAAATGGCCTGACGAGTCGATCTATAAACCAGGGCAAATATAAGCGCGGTCATCGTGTCGCTGCCTTATTGCTCTGTACAGAATTGTCGTCAATAAGTCTTTTTGCGGCAGGGAGCTCAATAGCATCCCTTGCGCTCATATATTCCGGATCATCCTGTGGTACAGTGTATTCAATGTGCCATTCCCAGTCATAATTCTGGTTATTCCAAAGGATGATGTCGTTCCGTACATCTATTGCCATGTCCTTCCTTGAAAAAGCACCAAGGACAGTAAAATCCGACTGTACAGAAGTGCGGGCTATAAGTTCGTACATGTTGGGGATATTTGAGGACGACCGTACTTCTAAGGTATAGACATATCTCAGATTTACCGCTATATTTCTATCCTGAGTGATTATCATGTTTTCCATAGCCATGCTCCTTATCTTGTGGCTGCCAGAACTGGCATTTTAAATCTGTAAAAGCTCACTATCCTATTTCCCAGATGAGGGATCTTTTCTTTGGAATATCCGATACTTCCAAGGGTGTCCTCCCAAAACTTTGTAGCGCCCGTGTTCTTATCTATGGTCACAAGTCCGATGTTACCCTTGTTACTAGTTATAAAATCATGTACTATTGCGGTCATAAAGCCCCGCTTCCTGCAAGAGGGAAGAATGTACGCCTCTGAGATAAACCACTTGCAGCCGCACTCTGCCTCCTGTTCCTTGTTAAGCTTCTGTACAACAAAAAAGCCGATGAGCACATTTCGTGAAGCATCCCTTACAGGGCGAAATGTCATTGAGTGATCCGTAAGCAGATCGTCAAACCATTCCTTTAGCTGACTCTCATAGCTTTCTCCTGTATATTTCCACAGCTCGCGTTTGTAGCTTTGATACATGTGATATAATTCTGATTTGGTTTGTGAGTCCATGGCTGTTACTTCTCCGCCCTTCTTAATCTGCTTATTCCTTCAATCCCTACCTGGTATATGGCTGCCATCTGCCGCCCTTCGGGTGTCTTAAGGTCACACTTGGCCTGCATATTTTTATAAAACCCTTCTGCAAGGTCTATTGTGTTCCTTGTAATGATCTGGCCATTACAATAAAGAGTACCTGTGTCTGGATCATAACGGGACTCTTCATATTTTGTCTGTGCGTATCCGCCCGCGCCCATTGATGCAGCGAGCTGATTGATCAGAGCTTCTCTATCTGCCATATCCACTTCCTTTACTGCGTTAAACCCAAATTATTAAAATATCGGCTTCACCAGGGTCGTATTCGCGACTCCTTCCCCGGAAAAGATCCACCAAATATCGCAGCTCATTTCGCAGAGACAGTTTAAATACTGTTTGCGGGCCGTCATCTAAGATATTCATGGCAGAAAATCGTGTAGCCTTATTCGGTTTTCTAAGCAAGGCGTCTGTCGGCGCCCGTTACTCCTCATGCAACGCGGCATGTGAGCTAAAGGGATTCTGTCACTTCTCGGATGGTGAGAGGACTTTCTCTCCCTAATAGGACAGACAGGAGTTGAACCTATATCAGGCTATTTGCATTCTTTGGTTGAAACGTCTCTGACACGCTGTTTTAGCTTGTGCAATAACTGGTTGAAACCATCCTTCATGTATGCAATTCCAGTTTCATCCCAAGTTATTAGTATGCTTTAAGTATTCAAAAGCCAGCTC
>NZ_JAGAYD010000054.1 GCF_017940685.1 Butyrivibrio sp.
AGGTGAAAAGACGATCCGTGGGCTTGGGGGAATACCCAACTGTAAGGATTATGAGGGATTTCCCGCTTCTGTGTGCATATCAGTGAATGACGAGGTCGTTCACGGAATACCAAGTAAAGACAGGATCCTTGTGGAGGGTGATATTGTCACCTTCGACACGGGCCTTATATATAAGGGTTATCATTCAGATGCTGCCAGGACATGGGGCGTAGGAAAGATTTCTGACGAGGCTCAAAAACTCATTGATGTTACCAGAGAAAGCTTTTTTGAAGGTATCAAGAAGGCAAAGGCTGGACACAGACTTCATGAGATATCAAGAGCAATCGATGACTATGTTACGCCTTATGGATATGGCATTGTCAGAGAGCTGACGGGACACGGCATTGGAACAAGTCTTCACGAAGACCCAATCGTACCGAACTTTAAAAAGTTTTTACCTGGTCCCAGGCTTAAAAAGGGAATGACCATATGTGTGGAACCCATGATAACCATGGGCGAGAGATATGTGGGCTGGCTGGACGATGAATGGACAGTAGTAACAGTTGACGGCTCTCTTGCTGCACACTACGAAAATACAATAGCCATCACGGATGGCGAACCTGAAGTTTTGACACTGTAATTGTTAAGGAGGAAAAAGATGTCAAAGGCTGATGTAATTGAAATTGAAGGAAAAGTAATTGAGAAGCTTCCAAACACCATGTTCCAGGTTGAGCTTGAGAATGGACATGTTGTTCTTGCACATATAAGTGGTAAGCTCAGACAGAACTTTATCAGAATTCTGCCTGGTGACAAGGTAACACTTGAGCTCTCACCTTATGATCTCACAAAGGGAAGAATTATCTGGAGAGATAAATAAATAAAAGACAAATAACGATAAATAGTATATAATTAGACCATAGCTTAGTATAAATCTTGAATTTGCCAGTGTAATTAGAGGTTTTCACATGATCGAGAAATTATATGAAAGTTATGATGATAATAACTACTTTGTAGATTCCAATAAAAAGAAGTTGGCCCACGACAACCTGGCGGTTGTCGGTGGTATGCTGACTTTTTTTGTATTCATCAGTATTATTTTTGTAGCTATAGCCCTGGCTTTTGCCAATGGTGTTACACCTTACTTTAAGTTCTTTCCCGCAATAGCGGTTCTTTTAATTGTTTTTTGTATATTTAATCATTTTCTGAAAGAGAAGACATTCAGCTTTGATGTGGCCAGAGTAATAAGCCTTATTATTTATGGGATCGTTATTCTGTCTTTTTCTATTGCAGATGCAGTTATATACCGGGATTCAAGGAGCGTGTTCTTTCCTCTTGCTGTGGTCATGTTTTCTGCACTGTATATTGACTATCTTCGCGTGAGACTTGTTTTTAAGCTGGCCATTATTGTAGTTTACCTTATTGTTGATTATCACTTTAAGAGCAGGATGCTGTTTACATTTGATGTGACGGTTGCCATTCTGGCGCTGTTTGCTTCGTATTTCAGCTATGCTTCCATGATCAGCATGTCTCTTTCAAGGAGAGAAGACAGTCAGCAGCTTGTTAAAAAGAGTGAGACCGATCTTCTTACAGGTCTTCTTAATAAAGTGTCCTTTGAAGAAAAGTGCGATGAGTATCTGTCAAAAAAGATGGCAGGTGCCAAGTGCACAATGTTCATATTTGACCTTGACGATTTTAAGGATGTTAACGACCACTACGGACATCAGACTGGTGACAAGGTGCTAAAGCTCTTTTCCGAGATCCTGAAAGGATACTTCCACCCGGATGACCTTATTGGCAGGATAGGTGGAGACGAGTTCATGGTGCTGGTCCTTGGTGACATGCCAGATGGCTACACAGAGAGGCGCTGCAGGAGCGTGCTTCACGAACTTAAGACAACGCAGATTGACGGCGCAAGTGGAATTACCTGCAGTATTGGAATTGTTGAAGATACCCAGAGAATGACCTTTAAAGAGCTCTATGAAAAATCTGATAAAGCACTCTATAAAGCAAAAGAGGGTGGCAAGGCCCGCTATTGCATAGATGGGGTAGAATAATATTCGATTTTTTGTTAAAAAACTGTTGCGTGTTGAACCGGCTTATGCTATAGTATAAGTCGGTCTTTTTATGAGAAGGGCATATTATGCCCTTTTTCAAGGCATTTTTGTTTATCCATGCAGGAAAGGAGTAACAATGAAAGTTAGGTCTTCTGTTAAGCCTATGTGCGAAAAGTGCAAGGTTATCAAGAGAAAGGGCGTTATCAGAGTAATCTGTGACAACCCTAAGCACAAACAGAGACAGGGTTAATTCGAGCCGTTTTCGGATTACTTTTTGATACCAATAAGAAATTGCGTATTGGAAAGATCGGATTAAATACTGTCCGGTTGGGCGTTTAAACTGCCCCAATCAAACAAGTAACAGCTCCCTAGAGTTGGAGCATGAGGAGTAAAGCTTCTCAAGTAATCATATTTTATATTTATTAATGGAGGAATTAAAATGGCTCGTATTGCAGGTGTAGATTTACCTAGAGATAAGCGAGTAGAGATCGGTTTGACATACATCTACGGTATCGGTAGAACAAGCTCAAACAAGATTCTCGAAAAGGCAAAAGTAAATCCGGACACACGTGTTCGTGATCTTACAGACGAAGAAGTAAAGAGAATTGCCGAGGTTATCGGTAGTGACTATGAGGTAGAGGGTGATCTTAGAAGAGACATCGCTATGAACATCAAGAGACTTACAGAGATCGGATGTTACAGAGGCGTTCGTCACAGAAGAGGACTTCCTTGCCGTGGCCAGAGAACCAAGACAAATGCAAGAACAAGAAAAGGACCAAAGAGAACAATCGCTAACAAGAAGAAAAAATTCTAAGTAGCTTTTGTATATTCCAAGCGCGAGCATGGCGGGTTTGGGAACAGTAACAGATTAACAAGATTTATAGGAAGAAAGTAGGTTAGTTTAAAATGGCAAATCAGAAATCATCAGCAGCAAAGAAATCAGCTGCTAAGAAACGTGTCAAGAAAAACGTTGAACACGGACAGGCACACATCCAGTCATCTTTCAATAACACAATCGTTACATTGACAGATGCTGCAGGAAACGCTCTTAGCTGGGCAAGTGCTGGCGGTCTGGGATTTAAGGGTTCAAGGAAATCTACTCCTTATGCTGCACAGGTAGCTGCAGAGACAGCAACTAAGGCTGCACTTATTCACGGCCTTAAGACAGTTGATGTTTTTGTAAAGGGACCAGGATCAGGAAGAGAAGCTGCTATCAGAGCTCTTGCTGCATGCGGTCTTTCAGTTACATCTATCACAGACGTAACACCTGTACCTCATAACGGATGCAGACCACCTAAGCGTCGTAGGGTTTGATCACAATCCTGTTCCGGGTTACATGTGCAAGATATATTACATTATTTTTTGACAATAACTCGTTGGACGAAGGTGCAATTAGCATTGTAAACAACATCAGGTGCCAAGGCATCTGAGAAAAAGAAAGGAGCCAAAAATGGCAGTAAACAGAGTTCCCGTATTAAAAAGATGCAGATCTCTTGATCTTGATCCAACATTCCTTGGATATGACAAGAAGTCTAAGAGAACATCAGCAAGAGCTGGTAAGAAGATGAGCGAGTATGGACTTCAGCTCCGCGAGAAGCAGAAGGCAAAGTTCATCTATGGCGTACTTGAGAAGCCTTTCAGAAACTACTATGACAGAGCTGATAGAATGAAGGGCCAGACAGGTTCAAACCTTATGACAATTCTTGAGACAAGACTTGACAACGTAGTTTTCAGAATGGGATTTGCAAGAACAAGAAGAGAAGCTAGACAGGTTGTTCTTCACAAATTCATCACTGTAAATGGCAAGACAATCAACGTACCTTCATACCTCATCAAAGCTGGTGATGTTATTGAAGTTAAAGAAGCAGCAAAGAATATCCAGAGATTCAAGGATATTTCAGAGATCACAGCAGGCAGACTCGTTCCTGAGTGGCTTGATGTTAACAAGGAGAACCTCCAGGGTACAATCAAGGAGCTTCCTTCAAGAGAAGTTATCGATGTTCCAGTTGACGAGATGCTTATCGTCGAGTTGTATTCTAAGTAATCATAATTAGTTTGTTAACTATTAACCACATAAGGAGGGTATATCAGTGTTTGATTTTGAAAGACCAAATATTGAAGTTGCTGAAATCTCAGATGATAATAAGTATGGTAAATTCGTAGTTGAGCCTCTTGAGAGAGGTTACGGTATTACACTGGGTAATTCCCTTCGTAGGATTATGCTCTCTTCATTACCTGGAGCAGCTGTAAGTCAGGTGAAGATCGAAGGTGTACTTCATGAGTTCTCATCTATTCCTGGAGTTAAGGAAGATGTTACTGAGATCATCATGAACATCAAAAACCTTTCAATTAAGAATTCATCTGATACTAACGAGCCTAAGACAGCTTACATCGAGTTCAACGGTGAAGGCGTTGTTAAGGCTTCAGATATCCAGGTTGATCAGGATATTGAGATCATGAATCCTGACCAGGTTATAGCTACTCTTTCTGGAAAGGATGCTAAGCTTTACATGGAGCTTACCATCACAAAGGGAAGAGGATATGTAAGCTCTGACAAGAATAAGTCAGGAGATCTTCCAATCGGCGTAATCGCTATTGACTCTATCTACACTCCTGTAGAGAGAGTAAACGTAACTGTAGAGAATACTCGTGTAGGTCAGGTTACAGACTTTGATAAGCTTACACTTGACGTTCACACAGACGGAACACTTGGTCCTGATGAGGCTGTAAGCCTTGCAGCTAAGGTTCTTTCTGAGCACCTTTCACTCTTTATAGATCTTTCTGAGAATGCCAAGACCGCTGAGGTTATGGTTGAGAAGGAAGATGACGAGAAGGGCAAGGTTCTTGAGATGTCTATTGATGAGCTTGAACTTTCAGTTCGTTCATTCAACTGCCTCAAGAGAGCTGGTATCAATACAGTTCAGGAGCTTGCTAACAAGACTCCAGACGATATGATGAAGGTTCGTAATCTTGGACGTAAGTCACTTGAGGAGGTTCTTGCTAAGCTTGATGAGCTTGGACTTTCACTTAGACAGGACGGCGAATAATCAATATTTAAAGATTTCCATTGAAGGTAAAACCGATGTGTACTTTGGTGGATTCTCATAGCAACATTAACCGCATTTGGAAAGTAAGACCGATGGGCATTTCCTTATGTAGACTGCAGGGGAAACCTGCAAATGAGAAAGGAAGTAATTTAAAATGGCAATGTACAGAAAGCTTGGAAAAGCAACAAAACCTAGAAGAGCACTTCTTCGTAACCAGGTAACAGCACTTCTTTACAATGGTAAGATCATTACCACAGAGGCAAGAGCTAAGGAAATCAAGAAGATCGTAGAGCCTATGATCACTCTTGCAGCTAAGGAGAAGGACAACTTCGAGACAGTTACTGTTGAAGCTAAGGTTCCTGAGAAGGACAAGGATGGCAAGAGAGTAAAAGAAGTTGTAGATGGCAAGAAGGTTACAAAGTATACAACTGTTAAGAAAGAGATCAAGAAGGATCTTCCTTCAAGAATGCACGCAAGACGTCAGCTTCTTAAGACTCTTTACCCTGTAACTGAGGTTCCTACTGAGAAGGCAGGAAGAAAGAGAAACACAAAGGAAGTTGATCTTGTAGCAAAGCTTTTCGATGAGTACGGACCAAAGTACGCAGACCGTAAGGGCGGTTACACAAGAATCGTTAAGATCGGTCAGAGAAAAGGCGATGCAGCTATGATGGTTGTACTTGAGATGGTTTAATTGCCCAGCTAAAGTGACACATTTTAAGAGAATCCCGGATCTATAATCCTTGGGATTCTCTTTTTTTAAGGAGTTTGTAATGAGTATTTTAAACGTTGAATAATCGACTGCACCAAATGGACCACTAAGGTCTGAAATGCTCTAAAACGGCCTTATATCACTTTTTTTCGAAGTGCTGGTAATCCTTGCAGGAATTCCAGTTGCCGCCCCATGTAAATCCATGGGCTTTGAATAACTTATAGGCAAGGTCGTTTTCGTCAATCTTATAGGGAAAAGAGATGGTTCTGTCAGCATAGGCTTCGCTACCGACCGGAGATATGTTGGTGGAACCATCTTTGTTATAAGTGATGTAAGGATTGTAGAAAGGATTAAGGTCTATGGCTCTTCCAAGAGCATGATTAGACAGCCTCGTAGTACCTTCTACAACGCGGTAGTTGAAGGAAGAGGTGTTGTTGGCAAGCATGGAAGCTGTGTCGTCTCCGCCAAATTCATCAACAAGCTTAATGCTCTCTATCTGATAGCCATTTTCAAACAGTTCATAGAAGATTTCAACAACATCCTGGGCGATAGCCTTGTTTACTATCATCTCCCCGGTCTGGGGGTCGTTATTAAAGTCCACATACTGTAAAACCACATATCTAAGATCATCTAAGGGCACCTGGCAGTCCACTGGATAGGAAATGCCTGAGATACGCTTGAAAACTTCATTGGAGATCGGTTCAAAGTAAAAGCCGTCCATGTAGGTGATCCTTTCTGGAGAAGGAGAGGTCTCGGAAGATGAGCTTTCTGCGGAACTATCGGCTTGTGCAGACTCTTTTGCTAAAGTCTGGTCAGATATCTGGGAACTGGTCTCTGTTGCGGCATCAGAGATTTCTTTTGCGCCAGCAGGCTCGGCGACCTGAGAGGACTCCTTTGTAGCTTCACTGGACGGTGCTTCAGCAGTCTCTGTGGCGACTGCAGTAGCACTTTCTGCTGCCTGGGGATTCTTTTTTGCATAATCTGATAATGTCTCTCCCCCGGCAAGGAATCTGGCACCGATGGCAGCAACTGCCACGATTCCCACAAGCAGGGCAAAGTCTTTTAATGTCTTTTTATTCATGAATGCATAGAGCCTTTCTAGCTGTTAAATTTTTCAACGTCAAGCATTTTTTCGCTTCGGGCGACGATGACGGCTGCTGCCACATCACCTGTAGTATTGTTCACTGTATCAAACATGTCAAGGATTGGGTTTACTGCAATGATAAGGCCAAGGGCCTCCATTGGGATGTTAAGTGTCTCCAAAACCACGCCAAGGCAGATCAGTGCACATCCAGGAACGCCAGGTGCACCAAGGGATAAAAGAATAATAGTAAAGCAAAGAGAGATAAGGGATGGAAGTGAGATCGGAACACCATAGGCTTTTGCCATGAACAGGCCAAATACCGTAAGGTAGATACATACACCATCCATGTTTATTGTGGCGCCAAGTGGAATCGAGAAATTAGCCACCACGGGAGAAACTCCCATCTTGTCGGTGCAGACTCTCATGTTAGTAGGTACTGAAGCTGAACTGGAAGAAAGGGTAAGGCTGGTGATCATGCCTTCCCTGTTATTCTTGAAAAACTTGATGGGGTTTAGCCTTCCAAGTACCATGATCAAAAGGCCATAGATACAGATCATGATGAAGATTGCCAGGCAGTGAGCAAGCGCTGCGCTTAAGATTGCCATGAGGTTTTCGACGCTTAGGTTGATGATGAGCATGGCAATGGATACAAAGCCTGCTACAGGTATGAACTTGGCTATCATCGTGGTTATGCTAAGGAATAAAGAGTTAAGGGCGTCAAAAAGCTCTTTTAACATTGCTGCGTACTGACCTATGGTTCCAACTGCAAGGCCGCACAGAATTGCCAGGAAGATCAGCTGAAGTGTATCGGATTCAAGGAATGGTGACAAAAAATTGGAAGGCACTATGTTCATCACAGTTGACATTATGGAGGTGTCCACATCGGTGTTAATATTTACTTCCTGTGAAGTGACCCCTGATGTAAGAGCAAAACCAAATTCGCCGGGCTGGATGATATTAAATACAGAAAGGCCTACAAACACCGCTATAACTGTGGTGAGCAGGTACATTCCTATTACTTTACTTCCGAGCTTTCCTATATCTGACAGGCTTCCAAACTGCGAAAAGCATGAAACGATAGAAAAGAATACAACTGGTGCAACGATTATCTTTATTGCATGCATGAATAAGGTTTTTATTGGATCCAGGAGATATCCGCACAGCGCCTCGTTAACTGACTGAGGGAAAAGATTTCTCGCCAGGAGGCCAAAGATAAGACCAAGGGCCAGGGCATAAAGCGCAGAATTATTGAGCTTTTGCGCTGACTGATCTGCCACGATCCTCACAAGGTTGACATTATTTTTGTTGCGGTACTTGAAGTTCTCTCCATAGGAACGAAGGAGCACGGAACGGATAACGCCTACACTGGCATCTTCATCTATGGACTCGCTATCTGAATATGGTTCAAAAGCCTGACCATTCATGGAGAGATGGACAGAGGTTTCGCCAAAGCGCTTGATCACCTGAACCTTAAGCGCAGATCTGGGAAAAGCGTGTTTTGCCAGATCTTGTATCATCTCCTCAGATATGAGCTCGGCTTTTTGGATAGTTTTTTTATTGAGCCCAAGGCTTGTAAGTGAAGAGTCAATAAACTCCATTACATCTCCAAGAAGGGATGTGCTATCACCACTAAAAGATTTTCTGAAGTTTTTTATCTTTGCCATGTGTATTTCCTTTCTTTCGATATTGTTATGAAACACTAATAAAATTATAACATGCCAAATGTTCTTTAAGTTGTATTATCCCTTGAAATCTAGTAAAATTAGCACTGTTATGGGAAGAATGATAGATACAGACAAGCTTGTATTTGAATATATAAGGCGTGACGAAGAGGGCAATGTAGAGGGTATCACAAGAGCCATTGACGGAGTTGACCTTAAGGTTGAACCAGGGCAGTTTATCGCCGTCCTTGGGCACAACGGCTCTGGCAAATCTACGCTTGCCAAGCATTTTAACGCCCTTTTATACCCGACAGAAGGTGAAGTCCATGTAGATGGCATGTCCACTGAGGACGATGAGCACCTGTGGGATATCAGGCAGGAAGCAGGAATGGTCTTCCAGAATCCCGACAACCAGATAATCGGTCAGGTTGTTGAGGAGGACGTGGGATTTGGCCCTGAGAACATGGGTGTTCCCACCGATGAGATCTGGGAGAGGGTAGATGAATCCCTTAAGGCTGTCCGCATGGACAAGTTCAGGAAGTCATCACCTAACCATTTATCAGGAGGCCAGAAGCAGCGCGTATCAATTGCCGGCGTCATCGCTATGCATCCTAAGTGCATCATCATGGATGAGCCAACAGCAATGCTTGACCCAAACGGAAGGCGCGAAGTCATAAGGGCTGCAAGAGCTCTTAACCAGGTGGAAGGCATCACCATTATCCTTATTACCCACTATATGGAAGAGGTTGTGGATGCGGATAAGGTCTTTGTCATGGACAAGGGCAAGGTGGTCATGGAGGGAACTCCAAGAGAGATATTTGCCCAGGTGGACAGGCTAAAAGAGTTGCGCCTTGGCGTTCCTCAGGTTACGCTTCTTGCACACGAACTAAGGCAGAGCGGAGTGCCGCTTCCGGATGCGATCCTTACAAGAAAAGAGCTTGTGGAGGCTCTCAAGAAATGTCGATAATAGTAAATCATGTCAATCACATATATGACGAAGATACAGCCATGGCAAGTCCGGCTCTTATCGATGTGAACCTTAAGATACCGGATGGGCAGTTTGTGGGACTTATTGGTCATACAGGTTCTGGTAAGTCCACTCTGATACAGCACCTTAATGGCCTGCTTAAGCCTTCAAGCGGCGAGATCTTTTTTAACAACGAAGACATCAATGATCCTTCATACAATAAAAAGAACCTGCGTGCCAGAGTAGGGCTGGTTTTCCAGTATCCAGAGCATCAGCTGTTTGAAACTGACTGCTTTAAGGATGTGTGCTTTGGGCCCAAGAATCTGGGACTATCCCAGAAAGACTATGAACTACGAGCCTTTGAGGCCCTTAAGGAAGTTGGCCTTGAGGATGAGTATTTTTACCAGTCACCCTTTGACCTTTCAGGTGGGCAAAAGAGAAGAGTGGCAATAGCAGGGGTTCTGGCCATGAAGCCGGAAGTAATGATCCTTGATGAGCCCACAGCCGGTCTTGATCCAAAGGGCAGAGAGGATATCCTGAATCTTATAGCGGACCTTCACGGGAAGCTTGGAATGACCATTATCCTTGTAAGCCACAGCATGGAAGACGTGGCAGATTATGTTGACAGGATCATCGTCATGAACAAGGGAAGGGTTGCTTTTGACGGCGAGCCCAAGGAAGTGTTCAGACACTACAAGGAACTTGAAGAGATTGGCCTTGCTGCTCCTCAGGTGACGTACTGCATGCAGGAGCTAAAGGAAGCAGGGTTTGATGTGGACACAGATGTGACCACTTTAAAAGAAGCAAAAAGGGAGATACTGAAGGCTTTAGGAAGATGTTAAGAGAAATAACACTGGGACAATATTACAGAACAGAATCTGTGATCCACAGACTTGACCCGAGAGTTAAGATCGTGGCCACTTTTTCTTTTATAATATCCCTGTTTTTAGCTAAAAATTTCATAGGATATGTGATTGCAGGATTATTTCTTTTGCTGAGCATAAGACTCTCCAACGTGCCGCCCAAGTTCATTTTCAGGGGCATGAAGACAATCTTTTTCCTGCTTGTGATAACCATGGTGTTCAATCTGTTTTTGACGCCAGGTATTCCGATTGTTACATTCTGGAAGTTCAAGATCACAAAAGAGGGTATCCGCCTGGCTGCCATGATGGGTGTAAGGCTTGTTTTCCTTATTACAGGGTCATCACTTATGACTCTGACAACAACCCCCAATAACCTCACAGACGGCCTTGAGGACCTTTTAAAACCTCTTAAGAAGATAAAGGTTCCGGTTCACGAGATTTCCATGATGATGTCAATTGCCCTTCGTTTCATTCCTATTCTCATGGAGGAGACTGACAAGATCATGAAGGCCCAGATGGCCAGAGGCGCTGATTTTGAGAGCGGCTCACTTATGAACAGGGCAAGGAGCCTTATTCCGCTCCTTGTTCCGCTTTTTGTATCAGCCTTTAGAAGAGCCAATGACCTTGCTATGGCCATGGAAGCCAGGTGCTACCGCGGCGGCGAAGGCAGGACCAAGATGAAGCCCCTTATATACAAGAGGCGTGATTTTATTGCATATGTAGTGATTGTTCTTTATATAGTAGCCATTATTGTGCTGGGCAGAATGATGTTTGCGTGATCTTGAAAGCGCCTTGATTATGGGCGGTATGGCACGGTGTATATGAAACGTATTATGCTGACGGTTTCTTATGACGGAACCGCTTATAACGGCTGGGCGCTGCAAAAGAGCACCCACAATACAATTGAAGAGATGCTGAACAGAGCTATCCACGGTCTAACG
>NZ_JAGAYD010000055.1 GCF_017940685.1 Butyrivibrio sp.
CGGTGATTAACCGTCAGCAGTTATTTATTGTGCTGTCAAGGGTGGCGTCCGGTTACCTCAATGTAAATATCTGCGATTTTCAAGGTTCATCTGAGCCTATTTTTTTGACTCAGTTTTTTCATAGATCATTTGACACTATCGTCCTGTGATCATGGATAATATCTTGTCGTCCTCATAAAAACGGCATGAGGTGTAAGTTCTGAGCTTGTTGGAGTTGGTAATTATTGGAACTGAATGTACAAGCGGATTGTCACAGTACATAAGCGGACAGATGTAGCTGAGAGTCAGCTTGATCTCCTGTGCCATGCTCTCTTCCCTTGTTCCCTTTATTGCCTCCAAAACCCCAGGAGCCGCGGTGAGAACTGTTGGTATTGTGGTAGTCTTTCTGCCGGAAGCCTTTACCCCTTCGTAAATGTCATCTATCCAGCCAACAAGCTCGTTCTTAGACAGATGAGGACAGCCTATAAAGCACATTTTCGGCTTTGCATCTGCATTCTTCCAAATGATGGGATAGCTGTCAATTACACGCTGTATCTCTGCATCATCGATAACGTAGGTCTTTGCGCCATCAGCAATAAGGCTCTCTCCAAGCTCAGCCGCCTCAGGAGTCAGCTTGTCAATGTGATAAAGACCTACCGCTCCATTTGATGCGGTAGCAGCGCCGAAATTCTTAAGATAGTCACACACACTTGGTGTAAGCTCTGTTCCAAGGTACTCAGAAAGGCCATAGACGTAGGGAACATCCTCCATTACTTTCATGCCAATGGCTGAACCAAGGACCTGTGCAGGAGGCAGTTTAGTAGTCTTAACTTCCACCTTCCATGTAGCCTTTCGCCCCTCGTCAGTTAAAAGTCCAAATTTGGGCACGCATCCGAGGATAGAGCCGAAAAGCTCAATGATTCCTGAGTTTCTGTTGCACCTTGCGCCAAGAACTGAATTGGCATAAACAACCGCTGATGACTCAGCCCAGCTTAAGATATCGCCTTTTTTGGGTCTGTTTCCCTGCTCATCAAAATAGCAGGCGCAGGAAAATCCGTCTTTACCTTTTAAGCCTAGCTTTTCAAGCTGTTTCTCATATCTTCCCTGCTCTGAGTACATGAACTTGTAAAATACCAGATCCTGCAGTGGACCTGAGGGAACGCTCTTATCAAGTGGCCTTGGGTCCATTGTAAACTTCTGCTTGGATACAACTCCCGCCTCAATAAGCTCATCCATCAGCTTGTAAACGGGGTCGATAACCTTAAGTCCAAAGCTTGTTACCAGATGTCCGTACTCTCCGGTAACCTCTGCCATTTCCTCTGCCCCAAAGAGTTCGCCATAGCGTACCAGCGTCTCCATGATCTTGGCGTAGGTCTTTCCCTTTTTTCCGTCATAGATTTCCTGTTGCTGTGCTGTAAGTCTCATCCTGCCTTCTCCTCCCAGATATCATTTGTTATTTTTTCTAAGCTCCCTTACCTTGTCTTTCAGTGAACTTACCAGTAAGTTTTTACCCTTAAACTCCACAGGCAGTTCTGCCTTTGGCATGATCTTCTCAATTCCAAGAAGGATCCTCTTCTGGTTGAGGGACAGCCTCTGAGCATATGCCCTTGCCAGCTGTTCATGGCGCTCCTCAGCAAGCTCTTTTCCCTCTGCTATTTTCTGCTCTATAACCTTAGGCGCAGCTGCCACCTTCTCGTATCTCTCCTGGGCCTTTTCATTGAATTCCTCATGCATCTGCTTAACATCCTTTAAAAGAGCAGAGAGACTGGCCTCAGTAAGGGCAAAATCCGCACCAAATATGGCAGCAAGGATAATTGCCAAAACTTCGTAGACAACAGGGCTTACTACCTCATGAACTCCCTCAATAGCAGGGATAAGGAACTTAACTACAGCTACACCAGCAAGA
>NZ_JAGAYD010000056.1 GCF_017940685.1 Butyrivibrio sp.
AAATGTTGCTCCCTCTTCAATTGCAACCTCATAGTCCCCAGTCATTCCCATGGAAAGTGTATCCATATTAACTCCGGGGATATTCATCTTGTTTATATCGTCCTTAAGCCTTCGAAGTCCTGCAAAATATACCCTGTTGCTTTCAGGATCATCAGTGTAAGGTGCGATAGTCATAAGTCCTCTAATGTTAAGATGAGGAAGGGTGCTTATTTCTTTTACAAATGAAGGAACTTCGGAAGGTGCAAGGCCAAACTTGGTATCCTCTCCTGCCATGTTGACCTCAATGAGCACATCGATATTCATATCAGCCTTGGCAAACTGTTTTTCAATCTCACCAGCAAGCTTAACATTGTCAACTGAGTGGATCATTACGACCTTCCCGGGAAGGTATTTTACCTTATTTGCCTGAAGGTGACCGATCATGTGAAAATCCACATTTTCCTTGATCTGTTCAGTTTTATCCCTGATCTCCTGTACTTTGTTTTCACCAAAGACAGATAATCCCGCCTCCATTGCCTGTCTTATGTCCGATACAGGCTTAGTCTTGCTAACTGCAATAAGCGTTACATCTTTTCTGTCTCTATTTGCTCTCTCACAAGCCCTTTGAATCTTTTCCTGTACTATACTTATGTTTTCTTTTATCATAGGCCACTCCATGTTATAGATTTTTTTTCACGTGTAGTATATCATAAAATATAGCTTATAAGTATAAGGCTCTGGGGGTAGTATCTGATGAAAGTCAGCGAAGTATCTAATGGTTCTGCAGTTAAAATTCATGCAAGTATCGGTGGCCACCATATTGTCATTATGACAGAGGCAGTCTTTGGCGTATCCGCAGGACTCCTGGTAAAACCAATGGAATATTTTGGCAAATACATGCAATTTCTTGAGCCATCTAACGTTGAGATCAAAAACAAAAGAGATGGCAGAGTCTACAGATTCATGTCTACCACCATCACTCCCGTCAAAACAAGATATGGTTATTTTCATCTTGTCAGAAGCTCTTCCATGCTCCAGCCTGAAAATTCAAGGCGTGCACAGCGCTTTAATATTGAAAAACTTGGCATATTGTCAGTTAATGGCGATAATCAGAATCTAAAAAACTGCATCGTCTACGACATTTCCATGAGGGGCATGGCTATCATTTTAGATAATTACACCAAGTTAAAGGCTGGTGATAATCTCAGGGTTCGTTTCACATATGGTCCAACTCTTCATAGCTATGAAGTTTCCTGCGTTGTTGTCAGATTTTTTGATATCGATGGCAAAAGAGCTGTGGGCTGCAGCATCTCTAATCTCAACGTGGATCTTATTGGTCTTCTTGATTCCAAGAAAAAGCAGCAATATGAGGAAGCTGAGTCCGAGGCTGAAAATAGCTTAAATCCAGCAATTTCACAAAAGCAGCAGGTTAAGGAAGTTGAAGAGGACATCGCTAAAGAAGAGATACCTGAAAGCCCAAAGACTATCACCATCTCAGGTAACCCTTTAGATCCCGGCAATTTAGAGCATATTGAAAGAAGCTCTATACGTCAGAGTAAAAAAGAAGAAAAAATGGCCCAGCAGGCTAAAGAAATCGCAAACCTGCTGGACCTTAGAGATATTTAAAATCTTATTTGTTTTTCAACCATTCGAACAAATTCAACATTATTTCTGGTCTTAGAGAACAGATTGATGCACTGATCAACTGCATCGTCTGCCTTCATGCTGTTAAAGCCCTTCCTTAAGCTATTGATAGCAGCAAGCTCCTCTGGAGTAAGAAGGAGATCTTCTCTTCTGGTGCTTGACTTTGGAATATTGATGGCAGGGAAGATTCTCTTTTCCTGAAGCTTTCTGTCAAGAACCATCTCCATGTTACCAGTTCCCTTAAATTCCTCGTAAATAACATCATCCATCTTGGAACCAGTCTCAATAAGAGCAGTTGCAAGAATTGTAAGACTTCCGCCCTCTCTCATGTTTCTGGCAGCACCAAAGAATCTCTTTGGCATGTGAAGAGCTGCAGGATCAAGACCTCCTGAAAGTGTTCTTCCTGATGGTGGAACTACAATGTTATACGCTCTTGTAAGTCTTGTGATGGAGTCAAGGAGGATAACAACATCCTTGCCATGTTCGACAAGGCGCTTTGCTCTCTCAATAACCATCTCAGCAACTCTCTTGTGATGTTCAGGAAGCTCATCGAAGGTTGAGTAGATAACCTCTGCATTAGGTCCTTCAACTTCTTCCTTGATATCTGTTACTTCCTCAGGTCTTTCATCGATAAGAAGAATGATCAGATGAATATCGCTGTTACCCTTAAGTATTGACTTTGCTACTTCCTTAAGAAGTGTTGTCTTACCAGCCTTAGGAGGAGATACGATCATACCTCTTTGTCCCTTACCGATGGGGCTTATAAGATCCATGATCCTCATGGCAACACTGCTGCCTGGCTGCTCAAGTCTTATCTTATTGTTAGGGAAAATTGGTGTCATCTTCTCAAAATCCCATCTTCCCATAGCAACTTCAGGTTTATAGCCATTTACAGTGTCAAGGCGAAGGAGCGCTGCAAATTTGTCTGTTTCCTTCTTGGCTCTGCAAAGACCATTTAAGATATCGCCAGTCTTAAGATTGAATTTCCTTATGAGTGATGGAGCAACGTACACGTCGTTCTCACCTGGAAGGTAGTTTTCGCATCTGATAAATCCGTAGCCATCCTGCATCACCTCTAAAATGCCTGATGCCTGATCTCCATCGATGGCCTCTGCTTCCTGAGCCTCCTCTTTAGCCTGGGATGTTTCTTTTGGGCTATCCTCAGTTTGTCTTTTTGCTGGCTCTTTCTTTTCTTTAGAAACAGTATCAGCAGCTGCCTTCACAGTGGCATTTCCTGATGCTACAACAATCTTTTTCTTAGGCTTTTGAACAGAAGCTTTTCCTTCCTCTTTGCCACCATCTTTTGAAGGTTCAGAAGCAGATTTAGCTGCTGCTTCCTTTTCATCAAGTTCGCACATAAGATCAATGATCTCAGACTTCTTCATGCCTGTTGCTCCCTTGATACCTCTTTTCTTCGCAATTTCACGAAGATCATTAAGTTTAAGTGTCTCGTACCTTTCTCTCAAGTATTGCTCCTTATCTGTGCCCATTAAGGCACCAAAATAAATATCATATTATCAAATAATCTGTGGGAATTAGTAAACGACTGCAAATAATGCTTTGTTTAAAGAACTAATACACAATAAAAATCTTACATAAGAAAAATACAACATCTCTTTACAAAAATCAACAGTTTTTTGATCTCATAAAAAAGCCGTCCGGGATTAATCGGACGGGGTTCAATAATTTCAATGTATTAGTCAAAGCTGCCCATTAGTATCTTGGCTAGCTCTGAGTTCTTATCAAGTACAATAGTCTTATCGCCCACCATTGATGCTTTTAGAGCATCAAGGCCTCTTAAATAACTGTAAAAGTCTGCCTTGTCCTCGGTGTCATAGGCCTGCGAAAGAGTCTCCATGTAGGATGCCTCTCCTTCTGCTTCTAATACTGCAGCGTCTTTCTGTGCCTGTGCTGTTACAATAGCGACCTGCTTGTCCGTCTGGTTGTGGATCTTCTGAGCCTCTGCCTCACCTTCAGCTGTATAGGAGGCCGCAATATTGTTTCTCTCAGAGATCATTCTGTCATAGACAGCCTGTTTATTGTCATCTGGAAGGTCAAGGGCCTTTATCTGCGCCTGAACAATTGTGATGCCATAGCCTGTCATGTCAGCCTCTGCCTCTTCAGTAATATGGGTAGTAAGCTGCTCTCCTCTTGCCTCAATAACCTCGTCCTGAGTCATTGATGAAATAGCATTCTTGGTGGCATTGTAAACAGATGCCTCTATTCTCTCTTCAGCTCTTGCCTCGATGGCATTAAGTGTCTGAACATACTTACGTGGATCTGATACTTTCCACAAAACATAAGTATCCGTGATCATGGACTTCTTGTCCTTGGTTATTACGTCTGAAGCAGGGATGTCATAAAGCACAACCTTGGCACTTATTGACTGTGTATCATCTACAACAGGCACTTTAAAGTGGAGTCCTGGCTCCTTTTCTATGGCAATGATCTTGCCAAATCTTCTCACTGTTACGTATTCATTCTGATGAACCACATAAAACCCTGAGCTTAAAACCATAATAGCTATAACTACCAGGGCAATTATTAATACTTTTAGGAAACTTCCTTTTTTCTGCTGTTCCATATGCTCCTCCCTTAGTTATTAAAGCCTTCCAGCGGCAAAAGCTGCTGGGTATTTCCATCAGTTACTATCACCTTAAGCTCTGGAAGTATATCTTCCATGGTCTCATAGAACAATCTCTTTTTGGTGATATAAGGTTGGAGCTTGTACTGTTCGTACATCTCATTAAATCTGGCTACCTGTCCCTGGGCTTCAGCTATCCTTGCTTCCTTATGAGCCTCTGCATCCTGGACAATCTTATCTGCGCCTGCCTCAGCTTTTGGAAGCTCTTCGCTCTGGTACTTTTTGGCGTTGTTAACTGCAGTTTCTTTTCCCTGCTTGGCAGTCTCAACAGACTTAAATGCCTGTACGATCTCCGCTGTAGGAGGCTCTGCGTCCTGTACAGAGAGGTTGACTACTGTAAGTCCGATCTCTTTGTCTGTAAGTTCCTTCTGGAGCTTTTCTTTTACCTCAGACTGGATCTGCCCCTTAGCTGTAGTTATGACATCATCTACAGGGTAGTTGACTACTGTATTTCTGATGCTGGCAAGAGCCATGTTCTTCATGATAAGATCTGGGTTTTCAGAGTTGTAATATGCAGCAACAGGATCACTTACCTTGTACTCCAGATAGAAGTCGATATCTACAAAGTTAAAGTCTGAGGTTATCATGATGCCTTCATCTTCAACGGTTATATTCTGTCCATTTTCGATGGTATAACCGATTCCAATGCCATGGGTTGTCATATCAACCTTATGAACACTCTGAACAAATGGAACCTTGAAATACAGACCTGCTGTATCAACTCTTAGGACCTTGCCAAACATTGTAAGAATTGCCTGTTCCTGCTCCTTGACCTGATAGTAGCAGTTATTGACAAACACTAGGGCAAAGATAACAACAAAAGCGATGATAATTGCCTTCTTGCCCTTTTTCAGAGGGTTCTCCCCCTGGGTAAAAACCTTTTGCTTTTTCATAAAAGCTCCCATACACGCTTCCTCCTAAAAAAATTATGCCGGCACATATAGTCACCGGCAAAGCTGTTACGCCCTTTTATCTGTTAAATATCCTTGCTATGGCATAAACCACAGAATATATATTATCGTAAAACTCAAAGAGCACGTGGGCAGTAAGTGAGATATAAATGTTCCTTGTTGCCACATATGCTATAGTAACTGGAAGAGCCATGAGCATCCACTCTGCTATTCCAAGAAGTCCATGGGCTCTTGAAAGAGCGCACAGAAGAAGGCTCAGCAAAGTAAATGCAATAACTTTCTTTTTGCTTCCAAACTTAATGAGAGCCTTTCTGTAAAAGAGCTCTTCTGCAACGGGCTTTATAACGATCATCATCAGGGCATAGATAATAGTTGGAAATAATTCATTATGATAGATGATCTGTACTGTTCCGTCCCTAACCCCAATGAACTTATATGGTATGACCTGTACTTTTATATAATTTGCTATGTACAGTCCGGCAAAGGTAAGCGCCACCGGAATCCAAAAGGTCACTATGCGCCCAAAGTTCTTTTTAAGCTTTCGAAATGAGAACTGCTTGTAGAAATAATAAAAGTAGTACAAGATTCCCAGATAAAAAACAAAGAAAAGATACAGGGTATATTTAGGCCAGTGGATAGTCGTTATAATGAATAAAAGTTCCCATAATAATGGTATATATAAACGATTCAAGGCCGTATGTCTCCTTATAAATGCTTATAGAATCTCATTTATTATATATTCGCTAACTATTTCGGTCAATCCGAATTTTCTGAAAGCTGCTCCCACTCATCGTATAGACTTGATAGTTCATCCTGAATATCTGTCTGTTCATCCGTCAGGGCGCGAAGCTTAGCAAGGTCCGTTCCAATGGCAGGGTCAGAGAGAGCATCTGTTATCTCCTGGTCCCTCTTTTCAAGCTTTGAAATTGTCTCCTCGCACTTTTTAAGGGCAGCTTCAAGCTTTCTTTTCTGAGCCTGGGCTTCCTTCTGGGCCTTCCAGTCCCCTGCCCCGCCAGCTGTCTTCACTGGCTGCACAGCTTCATCACTTTGGGCCTTTGTCTCTTCATACTTATAGCTGCCACTTCCAAGTAGAGCTTTATCTGCGCCGCTGTCAGCTCCTTCCCCAAACAGGCGCTTTGTCCTGTCCTCTACATGTTCAAGATAGTATTCGTAGTTACCGATGTACTCCACCATCTGTCCCCTTGTAAGATCAAGGATCCTGCTTGCAGTCTTGTTTATAAAGTATCTGTCATGGCTCACATAAAGGACAGTTCCCTCATAGCCAGAAATCGCCGACTCAAGTATTTCCTTACTGGTTATATCAAGATGGTTTGTAGGCTCATCAAGGATAAGGAAATTAGCATCAGAAAGCATGAGCTTTGCAAGGGATACTCTCCCCTTCTCACCTCCGGAAAGATCTCCGATCCTCTTAAATACGTCATCTCCAGTGAAAAGAAATGCTGCAAGAGTATTCCTTATCTCAGTATTATTAAGAGTTGGATAGGCGTCGGATATCTCTTCAAAAAGAGTCTTCTCATCATGGAGAACATGGTGCTCCTGGTCATAGTAGCCAA
>NZ_JAGAYD010000057.1 GCF_017940685.1 Butyrivibrio sp.
GGTGATTAACCGTCAGCAGTTATTTATTGTGCTGTCAAGGGTGGCGTCCGGTTACCTCAATGTAAATATCTGCGATTTTCAAGGTTCATCTGAGCCTATTTTTTTGACTCAGTTTTTTCATAGATCATTTGACACTATCTCCCCTGACCACCATTATACTAGATTCCATGGCATTTAGAAAGATTTAGTAGTCCCTGTTTGCCTTCATAGCAACTTTTCTGTCATACATAGCTCTGTCAGCTCTCTTAAATACATCGTTGACTGTTTTATCAAGATCTTTATCAAACTTTGCATAACCAATAGCTGCAGATATCTTTTCCCAGGGCTTAAGTGAGCTGTCCTCAGAAATCTGCCACAGCTGATAGTTAAAGTTTTCTATTCTCTTATCGATCTTTTTATAGTCCTTGTTTTTAAGGATTACTACAAACTCATCTCCGCCAATACGAAAGACCTGAGAGCGCTTAAATATGTCACAGATAAGACCGCTAAGCTTTCTGATGGTAATGTTACCATTTTCATGACCGTAAGTATCATTTATCTTCTTAAGGAAATTAAGATCTATCATGGCTATGCCAAACTCATTAAGACCTTCAGACAGTTCCTCTTCAAGCATCTGAATCTCTTCTTCGTAAGCACGTCTGTTCCATACGCCAGTAAGTGTATCCTTGACCGCAAGCTCCTCCATGGTATTGGCTTTCTTTTCAGTCTCTTCTATAGCAACTTTAGCATCCATAAGCGCGTTGATATTGGCGTTCATGTCTTTTTCCATCTGCTTCATTGACAAAAGCAGCTGCGAAATCTCGTCATTGTTCCTGACTTCAAGCTTTTCAAATGCGTGATGAACTGCTTCAGTACTCTCTGAACAATAGTTTTTGGCAGTATTTGTAAGTAGCACAACTGGTTCAACAACATTCCGGCTTACCTGCCAAAGCGACACTCCAAGTAAGAGAACAGTAATGATAACCATCACAGTTGAAGCAACAAGAACATAATCAAGGGCCTTACCTTTGATCTCATTCATAGAAATATCAACACACACATAAGCGATCACTTTTCCATCCAGCATTACAGGTGATCCTGCTGAAACAAGCCATCCGTAGGCATCTTCATTGGTAATTGTAGTAGGGACAGAATAACCTGCTTCATCAGGCCAAAATCCATCCTCGTAAGAGTCCACACATCCAGGAGGACATATGTTCTCATAGGCTCCATCTATTATGTAGATCGCATGTTTTTCAGGAACATTAAACTGCATGATATAAAAACAGTTGACCTGAAAAATGTCCTGGTAAGTCCTTAGTTTCTTTCGAAGCCTGTGGTAAACCGGAAGCTGTTCAATACCCTCGTAGTTATCCATGTACTCTTTCCATTTGCTTGACCCCCAGTCGTCACTGGACACTACGGTGTCAACATTTTCATATATACCCATGACCTGGCCGGTAAGTTCTTTGACGTCTTCTGGGTCAAGAGCAGTGACTACCGCCTTGGTCATCTGTTCTGCTTTGCTCATATATTCCTTGTCAACAATATCCGCTGCAATTGCATTGACAAGTACTACTGCCAGCACTCCGATCAAAAGGCATATAACTACAACGCCTATGGACAGTTTTAATTTCAAGGACATGAAAGGCTTGTTTTTCACGTTCTACATGCTCCAATTCAAAAAAAGTTTATTGTCTTTTCATAAAAATATACTGTAGTAAGCATATTCTATCAAGTAAATTATGATAATATATAATAGTATATATTTTATCGTCATGTCGTACTAGCTTTTTCTGTAAAGTCACTAAAAGGGTGAAAAATATGGAAAAATTAACTTACGAATATCTAAAGGGAATTTCAAACCTCTCACCAATTGCCTGTGCCATTCTTTCAGTTCAGAAAAAACCCGACGGACGCTGCGGCGAAATAAGATTCTTTGCCATCAACGACGTGTTCAAAAGAAATTACTATGACCTGTTTGCTGAAAACGAGGCCGGTGACAAACCAGGATTTGATGACTTTGAAAAGACCATAGAGGGTATGCTCTATACAGCCCACCTTCCAAAAGAGCCTAATTTTGAGGACATCTGCTTTAGATGTGCCTGGGGCGGAGAATTCATAAACACCTATGTGGACACCACCAAAATGTATGGATTCTGGACTCAGGATATCATGTATCCAATTGTTGGCGAATCTGACAGACCAGATATCCGCTACTGTTCTTTTAACTATACTTTAAATAAAGAGATGGATACCGGTAAGTTTGCCACTGTTTCTCCTGACATTGCAAGCTTTGTCATAAAAGCCTGTCTTGAGCTTAGAGGAGACAATGACTTTGAGACCAGTATGCAAAAGGTCTGCGGCGATATCCGTGAATTCTCAGATGGATATGCCTGCAGCATCCTTACCATAGACAAGGATTTTCGTACGTTTAATGTAATATGTGGAGATGTTCGTAATCACGAGCTTGATATCAAAAAGGTCTTCTCAGAGTTCCCTTATGAGATTGTCGAAAGCTGGGAATACGTTCTTGCCGAAACCAATATAATCATCATCAAAGATGCCAATGACATGAACTTTATTGAGACTAAAGCTCCTGAATGGGTAAAGACCTTAAGAGATTACAACGTCGAGAGCCTGTGCCTTGTTCCATTCATACATCGAAAAGAGATCCTTGGATATCTGTATATCACCAACTTTGATGTTGAACATTTCAGCAGAGTAAAAGATACCCTTGAACTTGTGACCTTCTTCCTTACAGCAGAAGTTGCAAACCACCTCTTCCTTGAAAGGCTTGAGTACCTAAGTAACGTAGACATGCTGACAGGTGTTTACAACCGTAACTGCATGAACATCAACGTTGATGAGCTGTCTCTTAAGCTGGAGTTTAATCCTAAGCCATTTAGTGTTGCGTTCTGCGACCTTAATGGTCTTAAGACAGTTAATGACAATGGAGGCCATGACACTGGCGACAAGCTCCTTGTGTATGCGGCCGAAGTTCTTAAGGAAGTATTTACAGACGACAAGATATTCAGAGCTGGCGGCGATGAATTTACTATCATCTCCTTCAGCCCCAAGTTTGAATTTGAAGAAAAGATAAAGCTCCTTAGAGAAAAGGCCTGCGATCCGGAATGGCTGTACTTCGCCATCGGTTACTATCACGATGAGGATACTGGAAACTTAAGGCTTGCCATGAGATATGCAGACGAGGAAATGTATAAGGATAAGGATAAATTCTACAAGAAGTATCCTGATAAACGCAGATAAAAATTAACGCCCTGGAATAGCTCCAGGGCGTTTTGATATTCACAAGGATGTTCGGCTCTCGCGCAGAGCGCTCGCCCGAACGACCATACTCACTAGGTTCGAAAGAACCTCACCAAGTGATTATGGTCAGAACTTACCAGCCTTTGCAGCCTCTTCGATAGAAACGGCTGTTGAAACTGTCATACCAACCATAGGGTTGTTACCAGCGCCGATAAGACCCATCATCTCAACGTGTGCAGGAACTGATGAAGAACCAGCAAACTGAGCATCTGAGTGCATACGTCCCATTGTATCTGTCATACCATAGGAAGCTGGGCCAGCTGCCATGTTATCTGGGTGAAGTGTACGTCCTGTACCGCCGCCTGAAGCAACTGAGAAGTACTTCTTGCCAGCCTCTGTACGCTCCTTCTTGTAAGTACCAGCTACTGGATGCTGGAATCTTGTAGGATTGGTTGAGTTACCTGTGATAGATACATCAACGTTCTCCTTCCACATGATAGCAACACCTTCCTGTACGTCGTTAGCGCCGTAGCAGTTAACCTTTGCACGAGGTGAATTAGCATCCTTAGAGTAGCACTTTCTGAATACTTCCTTTACCTCACCTGTGTAGTAATCATACTCTGTCTCAACATATGTAAATCCGTTGATACGGGAAATAATCTGAGCTGCGTCTTTTCCAAGACCGTTAAGGATAACTCTAAGAGGTTTCTGACGAACCTTGTTAGCCTTCTCTGCGATACCGATAGCACCCTCAGCTGCTGCGAATGACTCGTGACCAGCAAGGAATGCGAAGCACTCTGTATCCTCTTCAAGAAGCATCTTACCAAGGTTACCATGTCCAAGACCAACCTTACGACGATCAGCAACTGATCCAGGGATACAGAAAGCCTGAAGTCCGATACCGATTGCTGCAGCAGCCTCAGAAGCCTTGCGGCAGTTCTTCTTGATAGCGATAGCTGCACCTACTGTGTAAGCCCACTTAGCATTCTCAAAGCAGATAGGCTGAATGCCCTCGATAAGGCTGTATACATCGATGCCAGCGTTCATTGTGATTTCTTTACATTCTTCGATAGAAGAAATCCCATACTCCTTAAGGCAAGCCAGAATCTGGGGCTCTCTTCTTTCATATGATTCAAATAAAGCCATTTTATTATTCCTCCTTACCTATTATTCATGTCTTGGGTCAATGCACTTAACAGCATCATTAACACGTCCGTACTGACCCTTAGCTTTTTCAAGAGCTGTGTTAGCATCATCTCCGGCCTTGATGAAGTCCATCATCTTGCCAAAGTTAACATACTTGTATCCGATAATCTCATCGTTCTCATCAAGAGCGACATCTGTGATATATCCATCAGTAAGCTCAAGGTAACGAGGTCCCTTCTCAAGTGTTCCGTAGGTTGTACCAACCATTGAACGATTGCCCTTACCAAGATCCTCAAGACCAGCACCGATCTGAAGTCCGTCCTCAGAGAATGCAGACTGTGTACGTCCGTAAACGATCTGAAGGAAGAGCTCTCTCATAGCTGTGTTGATAGCATCGCACACAAGGTCGGTATTAAGAGCCTCAAGAACTGTAAGACCAGGAAGGATCTCAGAAGCCATAGCTGCTGAATGTGTCATTCCTGAGCATCCGATTGTCTCTACAAGTGCTTCCTGAATAATTCCGTCCTTGACGTTAAGAGAAAGCTTGCAGGCACCCTGCTGAGGAGCACACCAGCCAATACCATGTGTATAGCCTGAAATGTCCTTAATTTCTTTTGACTTAACCCACTTTGCTTCTTCCGGAATGGGAGCTGCGCCATGGTGTACCCCTTGTGTTACAGGGCACATGTTTTTTACCTCTGTTGAGTAAATCATGTGAAAATCTCCTTTCGTATTGTAAAGTAATATCTGATTACTTACTCACAAAATGTCGAGCCGTGGCCCGTGCAACTTATATTCTCGCATAAACAGCCGCTTATTTCAATGGTTATGATATATTTTTAACAGATTTTTTAGGAGCTTTGTAGTTTTTGGCTACATAGTCAAATCTTGGCTTTAACAGGTTCCTGTAATCGTTGTCTTTAACCATATTGGTTCTTTTTGTGACAAAATCATTAAGCTTTGACAGGTACTCATCCTCTGAGATGCTGCCATCAGCCACTCCTGTAAGTCCCTTCTCCCAGCTGGCCGTAAGCGCCGGGTTAAGCATTGGCTTCATGGAAAGAGCTACTGTCTCATAGATCATCTCTCCCATCTGTGTGGGTGTTATGATCTGAGTCTTTTTGTTGAGGCTAAGGTACTTGTTATTCACAAGCTTTGTAAGGATTCCAGCTCTTGTTGCGCTGGTTCCAATTCCAGAGCCCTTGATCTGGCTTCTAAGCTCCTCATCCTCAATGAACTGTCCTGCATTTTCCATGGTAAGGATGATAGTTCCTGAATTGTAGCGCTTTGGAGGCTTGGTCTCCCCTTCTTTTATCTCAAAGTTCTCGATGGTAAGTTCATCTTTTTTCTTTAGCTTTTTAAGATACTCAAAGAGTTCTTCGTCAGTGACGGTCTGCTCTTCTTCTTTGTCGGAACCGCCTTCCGCATCTTCATCCTGCTTGTTTTGCTTCCTGGCAGCCGCATCCTCATTTTTCTTAAAGAAGGAGTAGTCCATTACGTGAAGATACCCTTTGCCTGTAAGGATCTTGAAGTTTGAAAAGAAATGTTCAAGTCTTCCCTCTGCCTTCTGATTGGGAAGAGAAAGCTCAAGAGCAATCTTCTGGTATGTTGCAGGGGGATAAAATACTGCAAGGAATCTTCTTACTATGATCTCATAGACCTTCTGAGCTGTGGGACTTAAGGATGAAAGCGCAGATAGTCCCTGTCCTGTTGGAATAATGGCATAGTGGTCTGTAATGGCCTTGTCATTTACATATCTTGTCTTTCCTATGTTCTTGTAAGCCTCGTGCTGAATTATTGACTTGGCAAAGATGGCACAGGGCTCATAATTCAATATCCCACTTATGTTTTTATCTATCACCTTGGCAATGGCGCTGGACATCACCCTTGCATCAGTTCTTGGATAGGTTGTGAGCTTTTTCTCGTAGAGCTCCTGGGCAATAGCCAGAGTCTCATCCGGATTTATCTTAAAGAACCTTGAGCAGTCATTTTGAAGCTCTGCAAGGTTATAAAGAAGAGGTGCATTCTTTACTTCTTTCTTGCTGTCGCACTTTTCTACTACTGCCTTAATATCTCCCAAAGAGCCCTTGACCTCATCTATAAGTGAAATGGCACTCTCTTTTGCCTTAAAGCCCTTTTCACTGTACAAAAGAGGCGATGAATCATAGTGGGAGTCAGGAGTTACTCTCCACTCACAGTCACAGGTTTTACCATTTATTGAGGCTCCCGCCACAACTCTGTAGAAAGGAGTTTTTACAAAGTCCCTTATTTCTCTCTCCCTGTCCACCACAATTCCAAGGACGCAGGTCATTACACGGCCCACAGATATTACGCACTTATCAAGTCCCAAGTAGTTTTTGATGGAGTAAGCGTAGCGAAGAGTCAGCGCCCTTGAGAAGTTGATACCCATAAGGTAGTCCTCTTTCGCCCTAAGGAACGCAGACGCTCCAAGGTTATCATACTCAGAGTCATCCTTGGCCTCTCTTATGCCCCTTAGGATCTCTTCCTCAGTCTGGGAGTCGATCCATACTCTTTTGCGGACCTTGCCCTTTACACCTGCCTGCATGTCAACAAGACGATATATATATTCACCTTCTCGTCCTGAGTCAGTGCATATATATATCGTGTCAACATCGTCTCTATTAAGTAATCCCTTGACTATTCTGAATTGTTTGGAGACATTCCCGATAACTTCGTACTTGTAAGTATCAGGAATGAATGGAAGTGTGTCAAAAGCCCATCTTCCATACTTGGAATCATAGGCCTCCGGGTAACTCATTGTTACCAGATGTCCCACACACCATGTGACGATGGCCTCATCTGATTCGAGGTAGCCATCTTTTCTTTGAAAATTTATCTTCAGGGCACTGGCAAAAGCCTGTGCCACACTTGGTTTCTCCGCAATATAAACCGATTTATTAGCCATTCGTTAGTTCATCTATTCCTATCAGCTTAAGCTTGGACCCTGGCTTAAGAGATGCATCCAAAAGCCACTCGTCAAAACCTGTAGTTGAAAAGAGATAGATCAGATCTCCCTCAAGTCTTGCTTTTTTAGCACAGTCTTCAAGCTTCAAAAGGTCCTCATGAGTGATCTGACGTTGCCATGCACAGATACCTATGGCAGTATCTCCCATATCGCTCTGGGCAATGATATCAATGTTGCCGTCCTTACCTATCCATTCGCCCTCATCTCCAATCTCAAATGGAAGAAGGCCTCTCTCTTCAAGCCTTAGAACGTATTCCCTGCAGACGCCCTTAAAGAACTCATTTGCATAACTTGAAATTCCTGCAGATATAAATATATCATAAAATTTATCTGCCGGCATCATACGAAGGCTGCTCTCATTTGGAAAAATGAATCTGAAATAAAAGTATATAAGTGGATCTGCTATCTTGTAGACGCCCTTTTTGACATTCTCTCTTCCAGCATTTCCAAAGGAATAAGCCTTATAGGCAAAGTCATGATGTATAAGCGTCTTTAGATATACAGATATCTTGGCTCTTGAAAATCCCGTAGCATGATACAGATCGTTTAGCTTATTGACCCCAGATGCCATTTCAGAAAGGATGGTGTGATAGACTGATGTCTCCCTTAGGCTGTACTCAGTAAGGCGCAGCGCCTCTCCAAAAAGAAATGAACCGGGATCTAAAATATTCTTGCAGACATTCTCCTTAAAAGACAAGGTGTCATCAAAGTATCTCCAAAGCCCTGTCTGTCCCCCAAGAACAGAATATGTAAGAACTGCATCCCTGTAGGGCATATTCTTAAAGTAGCTTCTTAGCTCCGAAAATGGCAGAGGCTTGATCTTGCGAAATCCTGCAATATTTGCAGAAAGAGATCCAAGAGTTGCCACCATACTGTTTTCAACCCAGGACACATCACTGCTTACCAAAAGGACCAGTATCTGCCTGAATTTGCCATTTCCCTCCATAAAAGAAACCAGCTCTTTCATAAAGGTAGCGGAGTTTTTGATTATGTACTCAAAGTTTTTTACAACAAAAATAAGGGGGAATCTACCACCTGTACCAATGCTGGTATTAAAGATGTCTGTGTAGGTCATCTCCTTGCCAGCCTTGTCCCCTCTTTCCATTAGCTCTTTTGACCACAAGCGGATCTGTTCCTTCTCAGAAACACTTCTTGCGGTGTAAAAGACATTTCGCCTGTTTTCTATGAACTTAAAAAGGAGTGAGTCCTGCTCCACATTCCTGTGTCCATAGACCACAAGAATATTGGAGCGTCCACTCTCATAAAATCTGTTTAAAAAAGCTAAATCGATTTTTCTAAGCTCTTCCATAAATCCCACGTTTTACGAATTATTTTTTGTTGATGTAGCCACTTGCCTTAAGAAGCTCAGCGCACTCAACAGCGCCGCCGGCAGCGCCACGAAGTGTGTTGTGAGAAAGACCAACAAATTTCCAGTCGTAGATAGTATCCTCTCTAAGTCTTCCGATACTTACACCCATACCGCCTTCATAGTTAACATCAAGTGTAACCTGAGGTCTGTTGTCGTCCTGCATGTACTGGATGAACTGCTTTGGAGCGCTTGGAAGCTGAAGCTTCTGTGGAAGTCCTGAGAAGTTCTCAAGCTTTTCAATGAGCTGCTCTTTTGTAGGATTCTTTTTAAACTTAACAAATGCTGCTGCAGTGTGACCGTAAAGGACAGGGATCCTGATGCACTGGCATGTGATCTTAACATCATCAGCAGGTACGATAACTCCGTTCTCAATCTTGCCCCAGATACGAAGAGGCTCTTTTTCTGACTTCTCTTCCTCTCCTGAGATGAATGGGATCACGTTGCCTACCATCTCTGGCCACTCTTCGAAGTTCTTGCCTGCACCTGAGATAGCCTGGTATGTTGTAGCAACAACCTCATATGGCTCAAACTCTTTCCAAGCTGTGAGAGCTGGAGTATAGCTCTGAATCGAGCAGTTTGGCTTAACAGCGATGAAGCCCTTGGTTGTGCCAAGTCTCTTTTTCTGATACTCAATAACATCCATGTGATCAGGGTTGATCTCAGGAATGATCATTGGAACGTCAGGTGTCCATCTGTGGGCTGAGTTGTTGGAAACAACAGGAGTCTCAGTCTTTGCATACTCTTCCTCGATGGCCTTGATCTCGTCCTTAGACATGTTAACTGCTGAAAGAACAAAATCAACATCCTCAGAAACGCCCTTAACATCAGTAACGTCCTTGATAACAATGTTCTTAACAGAGTCTGGCATAGGATTTTCCATCTTCCATCTTTTACCAACAGACTCCTCATAAGTCTGACCAGCTGAACGAGGGCTTGCTGCGATAGTTGTTACCTCAAACCATGGGTGGTTCTCAATGATAGAGATGAACCTCTGTCCAACCATTCCCGTTCCGCCAAGAACTGCTACCTTTAATTTGTCGCTCATAATAGTTACTCCTCCTACTTGTATATGAATGTGTATTTCTTACATTAACTTAAAGCCCATGAGAAATGCTTCATTTTCAGTAATAACTCTCATCATGGCTTCTTTGCTTGGTGCTCCAATGGTAAGTCTCTTCTCAACGCAGGTCTTAAGACTTATTGCGTCGTAAATATCCTCTTCAAAAAGCTCTGAGAATCTCTTAAGCTCCGAAAGTCTAAGGTCATCTATTGCGCATTCTTTATCGATACAATAAAGAACCAGCTGACCAATAACAGAGTGGGCATCTCTAAATGGCATCCCCTTATTGACCAGGTAATCTGCAGCATCTGTTGCATTGGTAAAGCCCTTGGATGCACTCTTTTCCATGTTTTCCTTATTAAACTTCAAGGTTTTCAGCATATCTGTATAGAGCGTGACGCAGTGTTTTACTGTATCCATGGCATCAAAGGCTGCCTCCTTGTCCTCCTGCATATCCTTGTTGTATGCAAGAGGAATGCCCTTCATGGTAGTAAGAAGTGACATAAGATCGCCATAGACTCTTCCGGTCTTGCCCCTTACAAGCTCAGCAATATCAGGGTTCTTTTTCTGTGGCATGATGCTACTGCCTGTGGAATATGCATCGTCTATCTCAACAAACCTGTACTCGTTGCTGTTCCAGATAATGATCTCCTCTGAGAGCCTTGATAGATGCATCATTATGGTGGAAAGAGCTGACAGATACTCTATCAGGTAATCCCTGTCAGAAACTGAGTCCATGCTGTTTAAGGTGGGTCCGTAAAAATCAAGGAGCGTAGCGGTATATACTCTGTCAAGTGGATATGTGGTCCCTGCCAGGGCTCCAGCTCCAAGTGGACAATAGTTCATTCTTGTGTAGATGTCCTTCATCCTAAGGAGATCTCTTTTAAACATCTCATAGTAGGCCCCGAAGTGATGAGCCAGAGTAACTGGCTGAGCCTTCTGAAGATGAGTAAAACCTGGCATATAGGTGTCAAGGTTGTCCTTCATGATACCGGATATGGTCCTAAGCAGATTTTTAAGAAGCTCCGCCATCTGCTCAACTTCATCCCTTGCATAAAGCCTCATATCAAGAGCAACCTGATCGTTCCTGCTCCTGCCTGTGTGGACTTTCTTGCCAGCATCGCCAATCCGCTCTATGAGATTGGCTTCTAAAAAGCTGTGAATATCTTCGTACTTATCAGTTATTACAAGTTTACCATCTTTCACATCGGAAAAGATGCTGTCAAGTCCCTTAATAATGTCATCTTTTTCCGCTTCTGTGATGATTCCCTGTTTTGCAAGCATTGTGGCATGAGCTTTGCTGCCTCTTACGTCAACCTCCAGAAACCTTTGATCAAACCCGATAGAAGCATTGAAATTCCATGCCAGTTCATTGATACTTCCGGTAAATCTTCCGCCCCATAGCTGTGCCATACTGTATTCTCCATTACTGCAACGTGATAAAGTCAAAAAAATTATAATCCAAACTTAACATACAAATGATTTTAACACAACTGTGCTTTTATACAAAAAAAACTGCCAGAGAATTCTCTGGCAGTACATTTTTACTATTATGATCAGATTATGACGATGTTCTCACGCTCCCCGTCGGTCTTTATTATCATCTGGTCGTAGGTTTTTCTGTCGGTATCAAACTTGTAGATAACTCCCGCGATCACAAAGATAGAGTTGGCGTAGGCCATTTCTGTGATTATAGCCTGAGCCCTGTATCCCTTATTTATCTCTTCTTCCAGCGAAAGCATCTCTTTCTCAAGCTCTTTTATTCTTGTTTCTTTGGTGGCAGCTGCAGCATTTATCTTAACTTTCCACTGCAAAAACTGTCTGTCGCCGCCTCCAACCTCTTTAAGCCTGTCCTTCTCTTTGTTGAGCGTCTCAAGCTGTTCCTGCTCCCTGCTGATAGTCTTCTTAGTCTGATTAAATCTAGCAAGGACATTGGAATTAACGCCAAGGTTTATTATGGTCTTGGCTCCTGCCTTGTTACCAACAGAGGCTGCTTCTATTCCAAATAGGCTGTTTATGGTACCGCCGTACATCATACCGGTTCTTCCAAGGGTCCTTACCCAGCCTTTTGACTCCACCTTGCAGTTGATAAAATAATTGGCAGATATGTCTTTTCCAACTATGGTAGCTCCTTCAAAATACTTGGCTGTTATATCGCCCTCGGCGCGAATGCTTCCTCTGATAGGACAGGTCACACCACCCTTTATCACTATATTTCCGCCAGCCGTTACATCAGAGCTCTCAAGATGTCCTCCTATGATAACATCTCCAGTTGCCTCTATTATGCTACCAGAATAGACATCATGAGCTACAAAGACAGTACCATCATATTTGATCCTCTTGTCTGTGATCCTTACTTCCTCTACTGCAAGGAGCTTTGTGATCTCAACTTTTCCATCCACCATCCTGACAGCGCCGGAATAAGTTGCAACATAGCTCACTCTGTCACTTAGGATCATAAAGCCAGTACCCTTGAGGATAGGTATTTCTTTTCCGGGCGTAGCCTTAAGGAAAGTTCCAAAAACGTCATATCCATCAACGCCCTTTGAAGCCTTATGGTATTCAGCGATCTTATCTCCCACCTTTACAGACTGAAGATATTTGATGTTATCAAGGTTCACAGAGCCATCCTTTAAAAGCTCAGGCTCCTCCTTTACCTCAGTATCAAAATAGAAGGTGTAATGACCATTGGCACCATTTATCACTTCTTTTCCTGATGCTACAAGTTCTCTTATTACTGATCTTCCCGCATTGGAAATCTTCTTTATAGCTTCCTTGTCAACACCATATATGACGCCGCATTTTTCCAGGAATTTAAGAAGGATATCTTCAGTGTACTTCTTGCCATCCATACGGTCAGGCAAAGTCAAAAAGCACTTCATATTGTTGTCTTCAAAGGCAATATAGGTATCCTTGTGAAGAATCATATCCTGTACAAAAACATCAGTTTCAGTTAACTGACCGGTTGGTGCACCTTCAGCCGCTGCCTGGTTTTCCGCAGCAATGGTCCTTTCGATATCGTAGCCGCCAGCCTCAAGTTTTTTCCTGATGCGCCGCATATCCCTGGCGGTGTACATCATTGAAGAGTATTTGCTGATATCAAGGCTTGCTTCGATACCTTTTCTTATCTCCCTCATCTGGTCAGCCTGATATAAAGGCTTCCTGTAAGGAGTTATGTCTATCTGGTGCTCAAGGCCCTTTCTCATCTCCTGCATCTGTTGCCAGCCATAGACAACATCTGCATATTGCTTTACATCAACGCCGCTCTCAAGGCCAAGCCTTATCTCTTTTATGGCGTCTCCTCGCATATCCCCGGAGATATAGTCGTCAATAGGGAGCCCTTCTTTGATTGCGAGTCTTACCTGTTCAAGCTGTTCCGCATCAAACCTGTCGTGGACGTATTTACTGATATCTATTTTTTCCACATAAGCCTTGTGCATCTGCTCAAGGATGTTGGCGTTATATCTTTCAAAAACAGATCTTTCAAATTTAAGGCCGTCTACTGCCGCATGCCTTACAACCCTCATCTTCATGAAGGGCACAGAAGGGTGGGCGTACATGGAAATGTCAATTCCGCTCTGAAGGCCTTTCCTTATTTCACGCATCTGCATGGAATCGAAGGCAGGATCAAGGTAAAAAACTACTGGCACCCCGCCATCTTTTGAAAGCCCAATGCGGATCTCTCTCATCTGGTCCGCAAAATACTCTTTTTTGGCATAAACAGAAACGTCAATGCCTTCCGAAATTCCCTTTCTTATCTCGGATAACTGCAAAAAATCAAACCCCTGCTTGCGATATTCAGACATATCTATGCCAGAATACATCTCAAGGCGCAGCTCTTCCATTGCAGTCCAGGACAAAGATGGATCCATGTATCTGGACACATCTACCTTATCTGCAATTCCCTTTCTGATCTCAGCAAGTTGAAGCGCGTTAAAATTAAGTGATCTTAGCTTATCTACATCAGCTCCAAACTGCTTGCAAATAGAAAGCTCTTTCTCGATAGCATTATCATCAAAAGAATCCAGTCCTGTATATGAACTTGAACTACTTGTTTTAGTCTCAGCAGTTGCCATATTATCCCTCAGTTTAACAATAGTTGTCTTACTATTCATTATAAAAATTGTTTCTCTATTGCGTCAATAAATAATCAATAAAACAGAGGATATTTTAGACAGATTTAATGAATTAAAATTCTATGGTATCCAATCCTTTTGTAAAAATGCACTATAAATTGACAGTATTGCCCTCATATATTAGACTAAATTAATAAGTATTATGTAAAAAGGTAGGGGAAAAAGTGAAGGATCTTAAAAACTTAATATTCTTTGAGAATCTGCTCCTTGAGGCAAACAATGAGCTGATCCAGAAGGCACAGTCAGAGGGGAAGATATGTGCCTGCTACACCTGTGAGAACACTCCTGAGGTGCTTCTCAATCTTGATGGCTGTTTTTCTGCACGTCTTCGTGCACCAAGAACAGGGTCTTTAGATATTTCCACGTATTATATGACAAGTTTCTTGTGCGAGTACTCTCGCGCCCTTTTAGAGCGCGCTATTGAGGGCGGCTATAACTTCGCAGACTGCATCATCACCCCGGATGGATGCTCAATGATGAACCGCTGCATAGAGAATATGGAGCTTCTTGAGGCTGTTGGAAAGGGAAAAGAGAATTTCTTTTTCGAATACATGGAAATCCCCATGAAGGCAGATGAAAACGGTCTTAACCTGTACGTACTACAGTGCAGAAACCATATCTTAAAGCCACTTTCTGAAAAGTACGGCATCGATACCTCCGACGCTGCTATCAGAAAGGCTGTTAAAGAGCACAATCGCATCTGTGAACTTATTCGTGCAATTGGCGATTATAGGAAAGAAGATAATCCAAGGATCACAGGCTATGAGTTTAACGTCATAACTCTGGCCACTTACGTCGCACCCAAGTATCTGATCGTGGACAAGCTTGAAGAGACTTTGGAGGAACTTAAAACAAGAGAACCTGACGAAGCAGGAAGGTTCAGAGCAAGAGTAATGGTTGTTGGTTCTGAAGTCGATGATACAGACTTTGTAAAACTCATTGAGGACTCCGGTGCATATGTATGCGCTGACAGATTCTGCTACGGCTCTCTTCCAGGAAGAAATCCTATTGTTCTAAATGATGAGGAAGATGCTCTTACTCAGATCTGTAGACAGTACATGAACAGAGGCGAGTGTCCCCGCTTCATGAACACTCAGAAAATGGATCACAGAAGGATCTATGTAGATGAACTTGCAAAAGAATACAAGGCAGACGGTATCATCTACGAGCAGATGAAGTTCTGCGACCCATGGGCCTATGAAAAGATGATGGGCTCACAGATACTCAGAAACAAATATGGCTATCCTGTCCTTGCAGTTGACAGACCATACAGCATTGGAACATCAGGTCAGATGCAGACCAGAGTCCAGGCTTTTGTTGAGAGTATAGAGATCAAAAAGATTCAGAGAGGTGAAGCGAATGGCTAAGCAGGTTGGCGCCGACAGATTAGGCGATTTTTATAAAGAAGGATCACGAGTTAGAAAGCGCCGTGAATGGCGTGGTCTCGTTGATACCATGTATGATTATTCCAGATGGCTTGGAATAATGATGACTCTTGGCAAGTTTGTAATGAAGCCAAGAAATGTAAAGGCAATGTTCCGCTACCGCTGGATGGCAAATTATCTGGCTGTTCCCATGATGGTAGACAGACATACTCAGGGACTTAGAGGCGAATACCTTCGCATCTGCCACGAGGAACAGGACCTTGTCATCAAGGATGTGGCAAATCTCTTGGATTCTCTTTTCAGAGGCGATAGAAGGATTGGCAATGACAAGAAGTTTTCAGATAAGGTAGTACTTGTTGACGAGAACGAGATGACAGCTGTAATGATGGGCTTTCCAACTCTTAAGTGCTTAAGCCGCGAAACTCCATCAACCTACGTATCAGTACTTCTCAATCAGCGTGCTGCCTGCCACTACATAGATGTAGCTCAGGAATTTGGCCTTGCAGGTGACGTATGTCCTATGCCTGAGGCTGAAGCCGGAGTTTCAATCGATGATGATGCTCCTATCCTTGGTGCCTGTGCTATCCAGTGTAACACCACCTGCGACGGGTCTCTTCTTGGAAATGGTGTTATCTCCCAGCGTCTTGAGCACGAGGATGGAATACCTGTGTTCCAGCTTGCTGCTCCTCTTCGTCACAGAGAGGATGACGTTCAGGAATACGCAGCCCAGGAGATCAGAAATGCCATCGCCTTCATCGAAAAGCACACAGGAGTAAAGTGGGACTGGGATGCATATTTCGAGTGTGCAAAGCGTGTCAACTACGCTACAAAGTGCCGCCAGGAATGGCTTGAGATGAACCGCACTCCTTACCCACAGGTATTTGGTTCAAACCTTGCTCTTTACACAGAGACCAACTACATGGCTATCTGCGGCAGAATTGCTGCCTTTGAGAAAGCCGATGCCAAGATCACCAAGCTTGCAAGACAAGCCTATGCAAAAAAGAAAATGGCAGCCAAGGAATATCGCCACCGCGCAATAGTTTGGGGTGTTCAGTCCCACTACTACATGGACTTCCTTGTTTGGCTTCTTAACTGCTGGGGAATCGTTCCTCTTACAGATATGCTCTCCATGGTATCAACAAAAGAGCTTGTAACCGAGGATACACCTGAAAACAGAGAACAGGCCATCTATGATATGGCATGGCTTACAGAAAATATGATCATGAGGAACAGAACCCACGGCGGTTACAAGGTTCTTCTTGATGAACTTTGGGAGTTTGTTGAGATGTTCAACGCAGACATGGTAATCCTTTGGGAGCACATGAGCTGCAAGGCCCTTGATGGAATGCACGGTCTCTTCGAAGAAAAGGCCCGTGAAAAAGGAATCCCTCTAGTATGGGTATCCCATGACCTGTTTGATCCACGTATCATCTCCCGTCAGGGCGTTCGTGATCAGATCAATTCCTTCATGAGAACTGTAATGCAGGAAGAGCCTATCGATCCATCACTGGAAATCCTGCCAGACGACCAGAGCTGGTAATATGATGAATTTGAAACACTTCTAATAAGTGTTTTCCAGGTTTAAATTATGAAAAACTAAGGAGTATCAATAAATATGTCTACATTTTTGCATGTACTAAAGATCATAGTAATTGTTATAGCTATTTTATTCGGAGTTACATTTACAGTTTACATCTTCAATCTGGATATGAAGCTCACAGCTGCTATCGAGCCATGGCTCCTCAAGCACTACGACAAAATTGACAGAGATCAGCATCTATAAATATCAAATATTACACAAAATGGGGATTGGCCAAACGGCCAATCCCCATTCTTTATCTGAGCAAGTCAGAATTATTTATTTCTGTTCTCTTTGTAAGCCTTGATAGCTGCGTCAACACCAGCCTTAAGTCCCTCGAGACCAGCCTTAGCAACATCTGCTGACTGATTAGCAAGATCCCTAGCGATCTCCTCAGCCTTCTTAGCTGCCTCTTCAAGCTTAGCCTTTGTCTCATCGTCTACGAAAGACTTCTTAGCATCATCACCGCAGTTGCAGCTCTTCTGTGCAGCCTTCTCAGCGATAGCAGCCTGAGCAGCAGCAAGACGAGCTACAGGTACACGGAATGGTGAGCATGATACATAGTCAAGACCAATCTTGTGGCAGAACTCAACTGATGAAGGATCTCCACCGTGCTCGCCGCAGATACCTACATGAAGTGAAGGGTTAACTGGCTTGCCGAGCTTGAGAGACATCTCCATAAGCTTACCAACACCTGTCTGGTCAAGCTTAGCAAATGGATCATTCTCGAAGATCTTTGTGTCGTAGTAAGCGTTAAGGAACTTACCAGCATCATCACGTGAGAAACCAAATGTCATCTGTGTAAGGTCGTTAGTACCGAAGCAGAAGAAATCAGCTTCCTTAGCGATCTCATCAGCTGTAAGAGCAGCTCTTGGGATCTCGATCATTGTACCAACTTCGTACTCAAGCTTAGCGCCTGCAGCAGCGATCTCAGCATCAGCTGTCTCTACTACTATCTTCTTAACATACTTAAGCTCTTTTACTTCACATACAAGAGGGATCATGATCTCAGGCTTAACGTTCCAGTCTGAGTGAGCCTTCTGTACTTCAAGTGCTGCACGGATAACAGCCTTTGTCTGCATCTTAGCAATTTCAGGATATGTGACTGCAAGACGGCATCCTCTGTGTCCCATCATAGGGTTGAACTCGTGAAGGGAATTGATGATAGCCTTGATCTCGTCTACGCTCTTGCCCTTAGCATCAGCAAGCTTCTTGATCTCGTCCTCAGTTGTAGGAACGAACTCGTGAAGAGGTGGATCAAGGAATCTGATTGTAACTGGGCATCCCTCAAGAGCTTCATAGAGCTGCTTGAAGTCGTTCTGCTGGTAAGGAAGAATCTTCTCAAGAGCAGCTTCTCTCTCTTCTACTGTATCTGAGCAGATCATCTCACGGAATGCAGCAATTCTGTCTTCCTCGAAGAACATGTGCTCTGTACGGCAAAGACCAATACCCTCAGCGCCAAGCTCTCTAGCCTTCTTAGCATCTGCAGGTGTATCAGCGTTTGTACGAACCTTAAGTCTTCTGAACTGATCAGCCCAAGCCATGATACGTCCAAACTCGCCAGCGATCTTAGCATCAACTGTTGCGATCTGTCCGTCATAGATGTTACCTGTTGTACCATCGATAGAAATGAAGTCTCCCTCGTGGAACTCTTTTCCAGCGAGTGTGAACTTCTTGTTCTCTTCGTCCATGTTGATGTCGCCACAACCTGATACGCAGCACTCACCCATACCACGAGCAACTACGGCAGCGTGTGATGTCATACCACCACGAACTGTAAGGATACCCTGAGCAGCCTTCATACCTGTGATATCTTCTGGAGATGTCTCAAGACGAACAAGAACTACCTTCTCGCCTCTCTCAGCCCAAGCTACAGCATCATCAGCTGTGAATACAACCTTACCACAAGCAGCTCCAGGTGAAGCGCCAAGACCCTTTCCGATAGGTGTTGCAGCCTTAAGAGCAGCAGCATCGAACTGAGGGTGAAGAAGTGTATCAAGGTTACGAGGATCGATCATTGCTACAGCTTCTTCTGGTGTCTTGTGTCCCTCATCAACAAGGTCACAAGCGATCTTAAGAGCAGCAGGAGCTGTTCTCTTACCGTTACGGCACTGAAGCATGTAGAGCTTCTTGTTCTCTACAGTGAACTCCATGTCCTGCATGTCATGGTAGTGATTCTCAAGAGTCTCACATACCTTAATGAACTCTGCATAAGCCTCTGGGAACTCCTTCTCCATCTGAGCGATTGGCATAGGTGTACGAACACCAGCAACTACGTCCTCACCCTGAGCGTTGATAAGGAACTCACCCATAAGCTTGTTCTCACCTGTTGCAGGGTCACGAGTAAATGCAACACCTGTACCAGACTCATTGTTAAGGTTACCGAATACCATAGGCATTACGTTAACAGCAGTTCCCCATGAGTATGGGATGTCGTTGTCACGACGATATACGTTAGCACGAGGGTTATCCCATGAACGGAATACAGCCTCGATAGCAAGCTTAAGCTGCTCTACAGGATCTGAAGGGAAGTCCTTGCCAAGCTGATTCTTGTACTCAGCCTTGAACTGCTCAGCCAGCTCCTTAAGATCTGCTGCTGTAAGGTCAACGTCAAACTTAACACCCTTCTTCTCTTTCATTGCATCGATAAGCTGCTCGAAGTACTTCTTACCAACTTCCATAACAACGTCTGAGAACATCTGGATGAAACGACGATATGAATCATATACGAAACGCTCAAAAGCAGGATCAGGATTGCCCTTGATCATTGCTGCTACAACCTCGTCGTTAAGACCAAGGTTAAGGATTGTGTCCATCATACCAGGCATTGATGCACGAGCGCCTGAACGAACTGAAACAAGGAGAGGATTCTGAAGATCACCAAACTTCTTGCCGTTGATCTCTTCCATCTTCTTAACGCCTTCCATAGCCTGAGCCATGATCTCGTCGTTAATCTTACGGCCATCCTCATAATACTGTGTGCAAGCCTCTGTTGTGATTGTGAATCCCTGAGGTACTGGAAGGCCAATGCTTGTCATCTCAGCAAGGTTAGCACCCTTACCACCGAGAAGGTTACGCATTGTCATGTCACCTTCGCTAAACATATAAACCCATTTGTTCGCCATGTTTTTACCTTTCTTACCGGCCTCTAGTCCGGTAACCTTTCATATGTACATTTATTTATAACTACCAATTTTGATAACGTGATCAATATTGGGAATTACCGATATGATTTCTTTTCCGGAATAAAGCTGTCAAAGATATAAATATCAAAGTCCTCTGTAGCCTTATCCAGCTGCTCCTGGCTCTTGATCGTCCAGGCTGCAGTCAGGCACTTATACAGATGCCTGTTGAGCCATAGTGATAAGCTCTTTGGATACTTCCTATTAAATGCTATAAAATCAGGCCTTGTCAGGAAGTTGAAAAACAGATGTGTCAAGCCAAAGTAAAGTACTGTATTAAACTCCTTAGGGTCCTCTTTATGGAATTCATCGGAAAGCTGTCCTCTCATAACATTTGGACGATTCTTCCTGTACCACAACACTCCTAAAGGATTAAAGGACTCTATGCAGTAAACTCCCTTATAATCGCTAAGGAGCTTGTCTACTGCAGGACATACAGAAAGGTCCTTAAGCTCAATCTTGAGTTCAACAATAAGTGGTACCCTTCCATCAACAAGCTCAAGAAAATCTTCAAACTTAGGAATCTTCTCATCAGAGCCAAGCAGATGAAACTGCTGCAGCTGTTCATAAGTGTAATTGCTGATCTTGCCTGGTACGGATACGGTGCCATCTTCATTTAATGGTCCATCTCCAATGGCCTGACCCTCAGCATATCTTGCTACTCTTTTTAATGTAAAATCATGAAAAATAACAGGGATACCATCTCTGGTCAGCTGCACATCACACTCGATGCCATATCCAGCCTCCACAGCCTTCTTAAAAGCTGCCATGGAGTTCTCCGGAGCATCTGAAGAGTTATCATGAAGTCCCCTGTGAGCATAAAGAACACTTATGTGTGGTCCTCTATCAGGTCTGCCTGTCATCCTGGGCATTATAATGAGCAGATACAAAACTGCTAAAATCCCCAAAATCACGCATAAACACTGAATTATTGACATTAAAACCACTTCCTAATTGATAAATTTGTAACTTGTCCGCCAACTATTTTACATTGGTTTTTATTTTAACGCAACTAATAAAGCGCTTACATGTTATAAAAAAGTATTAAATCGAAGCTAATCTTTATTAAATGTAGCGAAAAATGTATAATATTCACATAGTATTAAACTATAAAACGTATGAAAAAA
>NZ_JAGAYD010000058.1 GCF_017940685.1 Butyrivibrio sp.
GTGAAGCCAAGCACATTGATACACTTGGCATGATAGTAACTTTAAGAGGACAGGACCAGAAGGTTAACCTCAAGTAAAGATAGTAAAAAGAGTTTATTTCTGGCATGATTTTATTGTCATGCCAGATTTTTTTTACCAGATAAAAATCAAAAACAAAGGAGATTCCTATGTCCAGTAAATACAGCCTGTTATTTCCAAATCAGAGCCTGCCCTACAGGAAGTTAACTGACCTTGCAGTCCACGACATCGGCATGGACAGCGTTCTTTTAAAGCTTTCCAGGGAAAAGAATGAGCAGGTATACATTTCTAATGTCATGAAGATGGTCACCTCTGACCCGACAAATGCCCGCTACAGAAGCGATGTTTTTGATGATATTTACAAGAACAAGGCAATGAGAGAAGAACTGTTAGAGCTCCTTGATAAAGTAAACTTTTTAAAAGAGTATGGCAGCTACAAGCACGACAATGACCACGAGCCTGGAATCTGGGATCTTGTCCACAGACTTGAAGAGATAAATGACTATATAAAGAGTATTGGTGCTATCTATAAATGCTTGTCAAATGCTGATATCCATTCAGAGGGACTTCTTGGCCTTAAGAAGTATGTGGAAGGGCTCTATGAGGATAATGGCTTTGAAGAGCTTAAAAAGGATATAAGCGAGCTTAAGGCGGATACCAGCTGCCTTAAGAGCGTAACAGTGGGCATCAATCTCAATGAGCGCTTTGAAGCCAGCGGTGTTGGTCTTATTTCCGTTAACAGCAGGCCGTTTTCCAAGTCTAATCTTGTCAGCCATTTTATGGACAAGGTCTCGGGAAAAGACATAATAAATGAGTCATCTGACTGGGACGGGGATTATAAGTTTGATGAAATCCAGGCTAAAGGTCCGCTTCAAAATGGAGCAGATTTCGTACCGCCTGTCTTTAGCCCCATGGCCATGATGAGCATCATGAAGGTGTCAGATGCTGATGATACTACAAAAGAAATAACAAACTACATGGATAAGATTACAGACAGGATGCTCTCTCAGACTGTGAAGCATCTTCGAAATGTGCTAAATAAGTACACTATGCTCACAGTGGGAGATATAACTGATCTGATCCCTGAGTTTATTTTCTATGTCCGCTGGGCAGAGTACATTGAAAAGATGTCTGATAAGGGGGCTGTGTTCTGTAAGCCAGAGGCCCTTGATGAGCTTAAAGAAACTGAGAATAAGCCTTTAATGGATGCAAAGGGAGTCTATAACATCAAGCTTTTATCCGAGCATTCATCTGCTTTTGAGGATATTGTGAGAAATGATCTGGATTTTACAAGGGAGCATACACTCTATATCCTTACCGGGGCAAATATGGGTGGCAAGACCACAATAACCCAGAGTATAGGACAGCTGTATTTTATGGCTCAGGCAGGAATCTATGTGGCAGCATCGCGGTTTAAGTATGTTCCAGTGGATGATATCTTCACTCACTTCCCGGCAGACGAAGACAAGACTATGGATCTTGGACGCCTTGGCGAAGAGTGCAAGCGTTTTAAAGAGCTGTATGAGAATGCAACTGAAAAGAGCCTCATGCTCCTAAATGAAACCTTTTCAACAACATCATTTGAAGAAGGCTACTACATAGCAAAAGACTGTTCAAAGGCAATCCTAAAAAAGGGCATCAGGACTATTTACAACACCCACATGCACAAGCTGGCCCTTGATATATCTGAGATAAATGACGAGGAAGTACCGGCAAAAGCTGCTTCCCTGGTAGTTAAGGCAAAAGAAGGGAAGCGCCTGTATGAAGTAGAGGTAGCTCCACCGGTTGGATTATCCTATGCAAAAGACATTGCGGAGAAATATGGGGTTACTTTTGAAATGTTATCAGCCTCTGATGCGCATAAATAAGCTGTTTTTTGGAAACTCAAAAAAATAATAAAAATTTTTGAAAAAAGGTGTTGACATTGTTTTTGGGAAGTGATAAATTATATTTCGTTGCGGCGCTACGATAGAACAGCGATAAACGCAGCAGTGGAGCGGGTTTTAAGCTCCAAGTACCTTGACAAATAAACAGTAATGCAACCCTGAAAAATTCCAAGAGAATTATTCAGAATTAACAAACCAAAGTAATAACGGACAGAACGAAAGCTAGTTTTTGTTCTGGCTAGATTGAACTATTTAGCAGTGCTTTGCTAGGCTCGAGAATACCTCGCCAAGCAAACTGTGCATAGGTAAAATTGTCCGAAACCACAATACGGTTTCGGATTTTACTCTAAAACGTGAGAGTTCGATCCTGGCTCAGGATGA
>NZ_JAGAYD010000059.1 GCF_017940685.1 Butyrivibrio sp.
CTGACAGTAGAACCGTCCCCGTGTCAGGAAAGCAGAACCGTCCCCGTGTCAGGAAAGCAGAACCGTCCCCGTGTCTTGTTTGTTCTCTCATTATCTGTGTCATATATGTACAATATTACTTTACTGCTTTAAAGTAAGTTGTGCATCTTTTATACTTTTTGTGTGATAATCAGACAAAATATGTACAAGATTTTTGTTAATAAGTACAAAAAATAAAAAATATATAAACAACCCTATTGCATTTTGCACAAAGTAGCGATATGATTATTTTGTCGTTAAGAACTGACCGATAGTCGAGATTGTTATATTTGGATTCTTGGAAAGTTAACGGTGGCAATATGATCAGTCATTATTTAAAAATTATAGAGAGCCTTGAGAAAAGAGTAAGGGTTAAATGAGGGAGAACCTCATTTTACTTTGTTTGCTCTTTTTTTATTTGACTTATTAGGTATGAAAAATCGTGAATTTATTAACAAGATTGAGATAAATCCTATCATCGCTGCAGTGAAAAATGATGAAGGACTTGCAACAGCACTTACAGAAGATGTGGAGATCATCTTCGTGCTATACGGGGATATATGTACGATTCCAGGAATAGTAAAAAAGATAAAACAGGCCGGTAAGGTGGCCATGGTCCATGTGGACCTTATAACAGGTCTTAATAACTCCAAGGATGTTTGCCTTGATTTTATCAAGAATAACACAGAGGCTGACGGTATCATCACTACTAAGAGCAACCTCATAGCTCACGCAAAAGAGCTTGAGCTAAATACAGTTCTTAGATACTTCATCCTGGACAGTATGGCACTTCAGAACATTGAGAAACAGGCAAAGAGTCCTGGTGTAAAGCCAGACATCATAGAGTTTTTGCCAGGTATTGTTCTTCCTAAGATGATAAAGAGGATCAACAAGGTCAGCAGAGTTCCGATAATAGCCGGGGGGCTTATAGCGGACAAGGAAGATGTTATGAATGCTCTGGATGCCGGAGCGCTTGCAATCTCAACTACCAATGAGATGGTCTGGGGGCTTTAAAGAGAAGTTAAAGCGAGAGAGCTTTAAATAATTTTTTTCACAAGAAAAAAGGAGGGTTTAGTAATGGCAAAGTACGTTATGGCATTGGATGCAGGTACAACTAGTAACAGATGTATCCTCTTCAACGAGAAAGGTGAGATGTGCTCTGTAGCTCAGAAAGAGTTCACACAGTATTATCCTCAGCCAGGCTGGGTTGAGCATGATGCTAATGAGATCTGGCAGACACAGCTTTCAGTTGCTCGTGAAGCAATGCAGAAAGTTGGGGCAACTTACACAGATATTGCTGCGATTGGTATCACTAACCAGCGTGAGACCACGATCGTTTGGGAAAGAGCTACAGGTAAGCCTGTATATCACGCAATCGTATGGCAGTGCCGTAGAACAGCTGATATGAAGGAAGAGCTCCTTAATAAGTATCCTGGAATCGACAACACAGCATACAACAAGACAGGTCTTGTATTTGACCCTTACTTCTCAGGAACAAAGCTTCGTTGGATCTTAAACAACGTTGAAGGCGTTCGTGAAAAGGCAGAAAAAGGAGAGCTTTGCTTCGGTACAGTTGATTCATGGCTTATCTTCAAGCTCACAAAGGGCAAAGTACACGCAACTGACTACTCAAATGCTTCAAGAACAATGATGTTCAACATCAACACAGTTGATTGGGATGACGAGCTTTGCAAACAGCTTGAGGTTCCAAAGAGTATGCTTCCTAAGGCACTTCCTTCAAGCTCAACAGAGTTTGGTGAGACAGATCCTGAATTCTTTGGCGGACCTATCAAGATCGCAGGCGTTGCTGGTGACCAGCAGGCAGCTCTTTTCGGACAGACATGCTTCGAGTCAGGTATGGCTAAGAACACATATGGAACTGGATGCTTCATGCTTATGAACATCGGAACAAAGCCTCAGTTCCCTAACAACGGACTTCTTACAACTATCGCATGGGGTCTTGATGGAAAAGTTGAGTACGCTCTTGAGGGATCAATCTTCGTAGCAGGTGCTGCTATCCAGTGGCTCCGTGACGAAGTTAAGATGGTTGATACATCACCTGATTCAGAGTACTTCGCAACTCAGGTTGAGGATACAAACGGATGCTACGTAGTTCCTGCATTTACAGGACTTGGTGCTCCTTATTGGGATCCATATGCACGTGGAGCAATCGTAGGACTTACACGTGGTGTTAACAAGAAACACATCATCCGTGCAACACTTGAGTCTCTTGCACTTCAGACTAATGATGTACTTGGCGCTATGGAACAGGGCTCTGGCATTAAGCTCAACGCTCTTAAGGTTGACGGCGGTGCATGTAAGAATAACTTCCTCATGCAGTTCCAGTCAGATATCATCAACGCTCCTGTTCATCGTCCTGTATGTGTTGAGACAACAGCTATGGGTGCTTCCTATCTTGCAGGTCTTGCAGTTGGCTTCTGGTCAAGCAAAGACGACGTTATCAAGAACTGGGCTATCGATAAAGAGTTCCATCCTGAGATGACAGACGAAGCTCGTGCTGAGAAGATCAAAGGCTGGAAGAAGGCTGTTAACACAACTCTTGGATGGGCAAAAGACTGATCCGGAGCCAGACTAAATTAGTGAGGAAAAAAATTAACATATACTCAAAAGGGGGTAAAAGAAATGAGTGTTTATTTAGGCGAGTTTATTGGAACTATGTTACTTGTTCTTCTTGGCGATGGCGTTTGCTGTAACGTAAGCCTTGAGAAGTCAGGATTTAAGGGCGGCGGAGCTGTTCACATCCTTATTGGATGGGGCATGGCAGTTATGGTTCCTGCATTTGCAATGAGCAATTTCACAGGATGCCCTTCAGCATTTAACCCTGCAGTTACAATCGGTATCGCTATCAGAAGCGGTGACTGGAGCACAGTAGTTGGCCAGATCATAGCTCAGATGCTTGGTGGTTTCCTTGGCGCAGCTATCCTTATGGTTCTCTACGGAGATCATATCAAAGCTACAGCTAATGATGATGTTGTTCGCGGATGCTTCTGCACAGCACCTTCAATCCCTAACCAGGTTCTGAACTTCCTTTCAGAGTTCGTAGCTACATTCGTTCTTGTTTTCACACTGGCTCTTATCCCAGCTGGAACAGACCGTGTTGTATGGCCACTTGTTTACGGCGTAATCGTTGCTTGCGGCGCTTCCTTCGGTGGACTTACAGGATACGCTATGAACGCAGCAAGAGATACAGCTCCTCGTCTTGCATACCTCTGCCTTGCACCTAACTTTGGCAAGAAGAATGGTAACTGGAGCTATGGCTGGATCCCTGCAGTAGCACCTATCTGTGGCGGTATCGTTGCATCTCTTCTTTACAATGCACTTGCAGCTGCTCACATGTTTGGTTAATCAAATATGATTTGTGCTTGCACAAAGACCAAATAGTAGTATTATTAATTTAACTTGATATTGAAGCGGAGGCGAGAGTGAGCACATATCTGTGGGGAACACAGTTTGCTTTCTCTCGCCTAATTTTTTTAAAGGAGATAATTATGACGTACGATGTGATCGTGATCGGAGCTGGTGTTACCGGTTCTGCAGTCGCAAGAGAGCTTTCAAAATACGAAGCTGATGTTTGCGTACTGGAAAAATGCGAGGATGTCTGTGAGGGAACATCCAAAGCTAATTCAGCCATCGTTCATGCCGGATTCGACGCTGCAGAAGGCTCACTTATGGCCAAGCTCAACGTTCGCGGCAATGAAATGATGGATGATCTGTGTAGAGACCTGGATATACCATTTAAGAGAAATGGCTCTATGGTAGTGTGCATCCACAAGGAAGCTCTTGATGGACTTAAGGACCTCTATGACAGAGGCGTTAAAAATGGTGTTAAAGATCTTAAAATCTTAAATAGAGAAGAAGCTCTTGAAATGGAGCCAAATCTTTCTGAAAACGTAGAGGGAGCACTTTGGGCTCCAACAGGTGGAATCATCTGTCCGTTCGAACTCAACATTGCTATGGCTGAAAACGCTAATATGAATGGCGTTGACTTCCGCTTTAACACAGAAGTTGAAGATATTAAAAAAGGCGAAGATGGCAACTGGCATCTGCGCACCAACAACGGTGAATATGTTGCAAGATATGTTGTCAATGCAGCTGGTGTCTATGCTGACAAGATCCACAACATGGTAAGTGCAGACAAGATGCACATCATCGAGCGTAGAGGCGATTATTGCCTTCTTGATAAGACTGTTGGAGGACATGTAAAACACACTATCTTCCCTCAGCCTACAAAACTTGGTAAGGGCGTACTTGTATCACCTACAGTTCATGGAAACCTCATTGTTGGTCCTACAGCTGTTGACATTGAGAACAAGGAGGGCAACAACACCACAGCAGCTGGTATCGATGATCTTATTGCAAAAGCAGGAGATCACGTAAGAAACCTTCCTATCAGGAACGTTATCACATCCTTTGCTGGACTTCGTGCCCATGAGGAGCACCATGAGTTTATCATCAAGGAAGTTGATGATGCTAAAAACTTTATCGACTGCGCGGGAATCGAGTCTCCAGGTCTTACCAGCAGCCCTGCTATTGGCGAGATGGTTGGTAACATGATGAAGGAAATGATGGATCTTAAACCTAAGGCAAACTGGATCAGCATCCGCAAGGGCGTTAAGAAGACAGAAGGCCTTAGCATCGAAGAGAGAAATGAACTCATTAAAAAGAATCCTGCATACGGAACCATCATCTGCAGATGTGAGTCCATTACTGAGGGAGAGATCCTTGATGCTATCCACAGACCACTTGGCGCAAGAAGTCTTGACGGCGTAAAGAGAAGAACTCGTGCCGGAATGGGCAGATGTCAGGCTGGTTTCTGCTCACCACGTACAATGGAGATCCTCCACAGAGAGCTTGGTATTCCATATGAGAAGATCACAAAGAGCGGTGGTAAATCCAACATTGTACTTGAGAGAACAAAGGGGGAGGTAAGCGGGTCATGAAGACATATGATATCGTAATTGTAGGCGGCGGCCCGGCTGGCCTTGCGGCAGCTGTAGCTGCAAAAGAAGCTGGTAATGACAGCATTTTGATCCTTGAAAGAGATCATGAGCTTGGCGGAATCCTCAATCAGTGCATCCATAATGGTTTTGGACTTCACACCTTCAAGGAAGAGCTCACAGGTCCTGAATATGCTTACCGTTTCATCAAGCAGGTTCTTGATCTTGGTATAGAGTACAAGCTTAATACTATGGTTATGGACATTGCTGCAGACAAGACTGTCACAGCAATGAACAGAGAAGACGGAATGTTCCAGATCCCTGCCAAGGCAGTTATCCTTGCAATGGGATGCAGAGAGCGTCCTCGTGGAGCTCTGAACATCCCTGGATATCGTCCTGCAGGTATCTTCTCAGCAGGTACAGCCCAGAGACTTGTTAACATCGAAGGCTACATGCCAGGAAGAGAAGTAGTTATCCTTGGATCTGGTGACATTGGACTTATCATGGCAAGAAGAATGACTCTTGAGGGCGCCAAGGTTAAGGTTGTGGCTGAGCTTCTTCCTTATTCCGGAGGACTTAAGAGAAATATCGTCCAGTGTCTTGACGACTATGGCATTCCTCTTAAACTGTCCCACACAGTTGTTGACATTGAGGGAAAAGAGCATGTAACAGCCGTTACTATCGCTGAGGTTGGCCCTGACAGAAAGCCTATTCCTGGAACAGAGGAAAGATATACCTGCGATACGCTCCTTCTTTCCTGCGGACTTATTCCGGAGAACGAGCTTTCAAGATCTGCCGGCGTTACTATGAATCCTGTAACTTCAGGTCCCATAGTTAACGAGTCTCTTGAGACCAACATCCCTGGCGTATTTGCCTGTGGCAACGTACTTCACGTACATGACCTTGTTGACTATGTTTCAGAAGAGGCTAAGAGAGCAGGTCAGAACGCTGTTAAGTATATTGCAGATGGTTGCAAGGATGAAAAGGGAAGCGACGTGATCGAGCTCTTTGCTACTGAGGGAGCAAGATATACTGTTCCAAGTACTATAAACAAGTCAAGAATGGATGACCTTCTCACAGTAAGATTCAGAGTTGGGGATGTTTACAAGAACTCCTTCGTAAGTGTTTACTTTGATGATGAGAGAGTAATGCACAACGAAAAGAGGATCCTGGCTCCTGGTGAGATGGAACAGATCATCCTTCAGAAAAAGAAACTTGACGAGTATCCAAATCTTAAGAAGATAACTGTAAAGATAGAAAAGGAGTGACAAGCTGATGGAAACAAGAGAACTTACATGTATCGGATGTCCAATGGGATGCCTTCTTACAGTTACTTTAGGTAATGGTGAAGTTACCGAAGTAAAGGGCAATACCTGTGCAAAGGGTGACATTTACGCAAGAAAAGAAGTTGTTAATCCCACAAGGATCGTAACAAGTACTGTTAAGATCGAGGGCGGTGACAAAGAGAGAGTATCTGTAAAAACTGCAAATGATATTCCAAAGAACAAGATCTTTGAAGTTATGAAGGATATCGATGCAGCCTGCGTTAAGGCTCCAGTCCATATCGGAGATGTTCTTGTAAAAGACGTTGCTGGATGCGGTGTTGACGTTATCGCCACAAGAAATGTAGAAGCTGTATAAAAAAGTATTGCAACATTTATCCGGTTGATTTAGAATACAAAGTGTACTAACACCGATAGTACACTTTGTATTCTTTTTTTGTGTAGAGCACCTGGTGAGGTCTTTTCGAACCTGGTGCGAACCACTCACGTGCACTTAATGAGGTTCTTTCGAATTTAGTGCAGCGGGAGATATTGAGATATGAACTTAATTAATTTCCAGGACAGCCGGCCTATCTATGAGCAGATAGTCGAGAATTTCAAAATGCAGATGTATAAAGGAATCCTGCAGGAGGGCGATCAGATGCCATCTGTCAGGAGCCTTGCTGTGGAATTGTCCACCAATCCCAATACTGTTCAAAAAGCATATGCAGAGCTTGAACGACAGGGATTTATTTACACCGTCAAGGGAAGGGGTAACTTTGTTAAGGGTGATGCTCTTTTAAAAGACAACAAGAAAAAAGAGCTAGTGGACAAGATTGTGGAGCTATTTATGGAAGCTCATGAGATCGGATTATCAATTGACGAACTGGTATCTGATATCAAAGAGCATCTTGCAAGGATAGAAAGTGGGGAGAAAAAGTATGATTGAACTTTTAGATCTGTCTAAGGATTTTGACGACGTAAAAGCAGTTAACAGTGTCTCATTAAATGTCCTTGATGGAGAGGTGTTTGGCCTGGTGGGGACCAATGGCGCAGGAAAGAGCACCATCCTTAGGATAATTTCAGGAGTCATCAAACCTGATTCTGGAATTGTTCTTGTGGACAAAAGACCAGTTTACGACAACCCGGAAGTTAAGAGTGATATCTTTTATATTTCAGATGATCAGTACTTTTTGCCAGCAGCAACACCTGAAGAGATGGCAAACTACTATGAGGAAATTTACAAAAACTTTGATAAATTAAGGTTCCATAAGCTGTGTACTGGCTTTGGCCTTGATACCAAAAGAAGGATAAGTACTTTTTCAAAGGGAATGAAAAAGCAGGTTTCAATAATCCTTGGCCTCTGCGCAGGAACCAAGTACCTTCTTTGCGATGAGACCTTCGATGGTCTTGATCCTGTAGTAAGACAGGGAGTTAAGAGCCTTTTTGCAGCAGATATGTCTGACAGAGGGCTTACACCAATAATTGCATCCCATAACCTTAGAGAGCTTGAAGATATCTGTGATCACATAGGACTTCTTCATCAGGGAGGAGTTATCCTTTCTGAAGACATTGAGGACATGAAGCTCAGGATGCAGAAGGTACAGTGTGTATTCCAAAATGAAGAGGACGAAAAGGCTGCAACAGAAGGTCTTGAGGTACTTCTTCATGAGAGGAGAGGAAGGCTTTCCACCTATACGATCCGTGGGGACAGAGAGGAAGTGGAGAGTGCTTTCAAGAGAGGAAATCCAGTATTCTTTGAGGTTTTGGCACTTTCGCTGGAAGAGATCTTTATTAGTGAAACGGAGGTAGTTGGGTATGACATCCGCAAATTTGTCCTTGGGTGAGAAAACTAAAAACAGAAGAACGTACCTTAACAGAACGCTTTGGACAAGCCTTGTTGTTACGCCATTTTATGCTGCATACTTTATCCTTGGCGTTATCATGATGGTTTCAAGATCCATCAACTATGCAAATGTTTATCATCAGACTGCCGAGCAGCTTCGTATAGAGAAGATTAGTGCTGTAGCTAATATTGTAGGTTTTGGATCAATTGCATGGATCCTGGTAGTAGGTACAGCTGTAATGTTTGCGCTTCAGGGCTTTTCCTATGTATTTAATGTAAGTCAGATGGACTTTTATTTAAGTCAGCCCACCACAAGAGCCCAGAGGATAAAGAAAAACTATTTAAATGCCTTTGGAACATTCATTTCAATATACGTTTTGACAGAAGCTATTGCACTTATAATTGCTGCAGCCATGGGAGCTGTAAATGGCAATGTTCTTATGTCAGCTCTTATTGAAACAGTAAGGTCCATAATACTTTTCTTTGCTTTTTATAACATGACGGTACTTGCCGTAATGCTTAGTGGTTCACTTCCTATAGCTATACTTATAACCGCCGGTTTTACATTTCTTTCGGTTATCATATTTGGAGAAATAGCTCTGTTTAAAGGAATTTTCTATTCAACCTTTTATGGTGAGGAACCCTTTAGAGTATACCTTTCCCCAATCTATGACAGAATTTCTGCGATGAGTCATCTTATCACTGTAACTAAGGATGATCTTCTTAAAGCAGGATATATCACTAAGTGTATAGATTGTATCATTGACAAGGAAATAGATATCCTGATCGTGGGGGCACTTGCTTTTGTGGCAGTTCTTATCTTTGCGAAGCTCCGCCAGGCTGAGATGGCTGGAAAGAGCATTCCCTTCAGGCCATTTCGATGGTTTATCAAGATTATTTCCTGCGCTATTGTTGGCGTTGGAAGCGGTTATTTTGTTTATATTGTCTATAGCTCAGTATGGAATGCCAAGCTCTATGTGATGATGTGCGCTATCATGGTTATTGCAACTATCTTTGCAGGCTGCATCATAGAAGTGATTCTTGAGGGCAATATAAGGCGCATGTTCAAGGGAATGGCTCAGACAATAATGGCAATAGCACTTGTAATACTGACGTTTGTGATCTACAAAGGAGACCTTCTTGGATTTGACAGCTTTGTTCCTTCAGCTGAAAAAGTTGAAAGCTGTGCCATCTTAAATGGTGAAAGAACTTTCAATTTCTATAATGGTTTCTATAGTGAGAGCCGTTTTAGCAGCAACGAGTTTATGAAGCTTACAGATGTAGAATCCTTCATAGAGCTTGCAAAAGTGGGAATGGAGACACAGAAAAAAACAAAAGATAGTGAGAATAGGGGCCTTTATATAAACTCTGGCTATCAGGTGGGTATCCTTTACAGGATGAAGAATGGAAAGGATATTTACAGATACATAACAATTCCTTACGACACAGTTGATGACAGCCTTGATAGAATTGTTTCCAGCAAAGAGTATAAAATTGGAAACTTTGAAGTATTCCAGGACGACTATATCAGAGAAAATGCTCTTTTGGCATCAAACAGTACATTCAGGTATGTGACACCGATTGAGAGTAAAGACACGAAAAACTTCGACTATGCAAGGTTTAGTGATGCATACAGGCAGGATATTCTTGACCATTACAGCTTCAAGGATATGAAGGACAAGATGCCAATAGGCTCAGTTGAATATGAAGTCAACGATGGAAATTATGTATATGGATCTTTTGATGTGTATGACACCTATAGTAATACCATTGCACTTCTAAAAGAGTATGGTATATATTCAGAAACCACTTTGACAATAGATGACATAAGAAAGATCAATGTTATAAACTATTATCCAGGATATGACCTTGAGCAGATGGAAGATGGGGAATATATAAATATAGATGCCCCTCAAAACAAAGAAATGTCATATACTGATAAGGACAAGATGGAAGAGATTCTTGGGGCTGTTATTTCCACAGATTTCTGGAATCCCTGGTATAACTACAACAATAATAATCAGCAGTACAGTGTTCAGATATATACAAATGATGACAGATCAAAATATGATACAGCTTACTATACATTTTTAAAGGGGAAGGTTCCTGATTTTGTCGTTAAGGATACTAACTGATAAAAGAAAACATAGCATGACAGCAAATAAAAGAAAAAGCCTGATTTCCTGGCTTTTTCTTTTGCCGTCACTTCTTGGAGTGACACTATTTTTTGTTGCTCCATTCTTTGTTGTTATCTATTACTCTGTTATAGACAACCCAATTCAAGGGAATTTTGTGGGCTTTGAAAATTTTATAAACGTCTGGAACAATGCGGCTTTTAAGCAGGCAGGGATAAACACTCTTAAGTTTTCACTTCTGGCGGTTCCACTTGCAGTACTTCTATCTCTTTTCCTTGCAGCAGTTATGGAATCGAGGATCCCTGGAAAGAGCTATTTTAGGACGTTTTTCTTAAGTCCCCTTATGGTGCCTACAGCTTCTGTGGTACTTATATGGCAGGTTTTATTTAACTACAACGGGATCATAAATAATGTTCTTAAGTTCTTTGGAAGTGACAAGATAGATTTCCTTAAGTCGGATAAAGCCCAGATCGTTATCGTAGTTTTATTTTTATGGAAGAACCTTGGATATAACATGATCCTGTTTATGGCAGCTCTTGCAAGTATTCCCAAGGAGCTTATGGAAGTGGCAGCCCTGGAAAATGCCAGCAAATTTCAGATTTTCTGGTATGTAAAGGTCAGGTTCATGTCATCTACGATACTGTTTGTGGCCATTATGTCCCTAATCAATTCATTTAAGGTTTTCAGAGAAATCTACCTTATGACAGGAGATTACCCTTATAGCAGTCTTTATATGATGCAGCATTTTATGAATAATACCTTTGCATCCCTTGATTACCAGAAACTCTCTTCAGCAGCCATAATCATGTTCATTGTGGTCTCGGCCCTTGTTTATGTGATGTACCAGGTTGAAAATTTCTATGGAAAGGACCTTGAAGGCTAATGGGGATGATGGTCAGAGGAAGCGATAGACTTCGCATCCTGCAAAAAAGAAAGAGGATAGATAAGCTTAAGACAATAACAGTAACAGCTATGGCTGTGCTGTTTGCGATAGTTTTCCTGCTTCCAATAATACTTACCTTTACCAATTCATTTATGTCAGCGTCGGAGATAAGTGCCAACTACGGAAGCATATTTGCCACAACAGATAAGGGCGGAAAAGTCTTTGTTTCAAAGACCGTAAACCTAAAGCTTATCCCTGATATGATAACCTTAGGGCAGTACATTACAGTTCTATTTAAGAGTCCGGAATATCTTTTCAAATTCTGGAATTCAGTAATATACACAGTACCAATTGTGATTGTACAGCTGGGAATTGCAACCCTTGCTTCATATGGTTTTGCAAGATACGACGGCAGATTAAAAAGAGCTATCTTTTTTGCATATATAGTAATGATGCTGATGCCATACCAGGTAACACTGGTTCCAAACTTTTTGGTTTCAAGATCCCTTGGCCTATATGGAACTGCCTGGTCCATACTTCTTCCGGGATTTTTCTCACCCTTTGCGGTGTACCTTCTTACCAAGTTCATGAAGAGGATTCCCACAGAGGTCATGGAAGCAGCATCCATTGACGGGGCAAACGAGTGGATGATCTTTTCAAGGATCTGTATGCCGCTCTGTAAGGGCGGACTTGCCTCGATCGCCATATTAGTATTTTTTGACTACTGGAATATGGTTGAGCAGCCACTTATCTTATTGCCAGATGCGGATAAACACCCACTTTCGGTGTTCTTATCCAAGATTAATACAGGAGAGATCAGCCTCGCATTTGCTGTGGCTGTGATCTATCTGGTGCCGCCACTTCTAATTTTCCTCTATGGAGAGGATTATCTGGTAGAGGGAATTTCCTACCAGGGAGGAATAAAGGGATAATATTGGGAGAGTAATATGTCAGAAGAAATCGTAGTAAAAGAGCAAAATGAAATCGAATTAAAGGATGGGGAAAAGAAATCTCCAAAAAACAGAAAGGACATGGTCAAGAACTTTGCTATCGGGTTTTTATCCGTAATGCTTGTTCTTACTTTCTTTTCCAATACCATCATGAATTATTCGCTGCCCCAGGTGGCAACCAGACAGATCATGGGTGGTAGCATAAGCCCTCAGATAAGGGGAACTGGAACTGTAAGTGCTGAAGATCCATATAATGTTACAGTCAAGGAAACCAGAAAAATCTCAGGTGTTGCTGTTAAGGAGGGCTATCATGTGGAGATAGGAGATGTTATCTACTATCTTGAAGACAAGGAGTCTTCAGAACTTTCTGAGGCAAAAGAAAAACTGGATACTATGGAGCTTTCTTACGAGCAGGCACTGTTTTCAGGAGATGTGCCAAACGATGTTATCAGCAATGTAAGAAGTGGCAGAAATACTACATTTGATACATATCAGGCTGAGCTGGCCAAGGCCACAGACAATTACAACAACGCTCTAAATGCTGACAATGAAGCCCAGGCTGCAATTGATTTTGTAACCCAGAAGGGAAGCTATGATTCAGCCGGTAATTCCTACAATGCTGCAACTCCAGCCTATAGCATTGCAGAGCTTCAATACGACCTTTTGGTTGCTCAGCAAAGAGGCGATGACGACAGAGTAGAAGAGCTTAACAGGCAGATTGCAGAGCTTACCAAGGACAGCGCACAGCTTGGCAATTATGGAACTCAGCAGGGCTTTAGCTATGACCAGAAGCTTGCTACCTTATACCAGCAAAAGGCCAAGACTGCTGCAGATCTTAAAGCTGCTGAAAAAGCCAAGACTGAGCTTCTTACAAGTATTAAAACAGAGATAAGCCTATGCCAGCAAAGAGATAAGATCAAAGAGCAGAAGGACAAGATCGCAAAGCTTGAAGAAGAATCTGTTGGAGCTTCTGTAAAAGCACCAGTTGCAGGAACTTTATCAAGTGTAAGTAAGGTTGCTGGAGAGTCCACCTCAGCTGATGAGACCATAGCAGTTATTCAGGTTGATGGAAAAGATATGACTACAAGCTTTTCTGTAACCAACTCCCAGGCTCAGAAGCTCAAGGTTGGAGACAGCGCAAGACCTCAGAATATCTGGCAGTTTGGGGAAGACTTTAAGGCGACTTTAACATCAATTAAAAATGATAAGACAGACCCTGCAAATAAAAAGCTACTTACCTTTAAACTGGAGAGCAAAGACTTAACACCTGGTCAGTCCATTTCTCTTTCCATTGGAGAAAGGTCCGTGGAATATGACCTTGTTGTTCCAAACAGTGCAATAAAAACAGACAGTAACGGCAAATTCATTCTTGTTGTGAACAGTAAGTCGAGCCCTCTTGGAAACAGATACATCACATCAAGAGTTGATGTAAATGTTCTGGCAAGTGATGACAACAACAGCGCTATTACAGGCGCCATCGACGGAGATGAATTCGTAGTGACAACAGCTACAACACTTATAAAACCAGGAGATCAGGTGAGGCTTGCAGAGCAGTAATGAAGTTTAAGATTTCTTTTGACAGGATAAAAGAGAATATAAAAAGCTTTGGACTAGCCTACATCAAAGACAGAAAGAAAGTTACCTTATGGGCGGTGAGCCTTTTTCTGATACTTGTTTTTGTTATTCTTGGAGTTTTAAGTGGCCACATGATATCAAGGCTACCGGATCAGCTTGGAGCTGACAGGTGGTCTGATGATATGAGGATGGCTCAGGTGTCTCTTTTCCTTACCCAGGATCAGAAGATAACCGAGGATGATATCAAAAGATTTGAGTATATCCTTGAGCGAAAGCTTCTTGATGCCGGAGTTGCAGATTCGACTGATGGTAAGGAAGATACGCTGTCAGGGCCTAAGATCATTGACACCATTGGTATTGATGAGATGTATGGAAGCCCCAAGCTAACCAATGAGGAAGATGATGGAATAGGAAATCTTTATACCGTAGCCTATTGTGCCCAGGGGACAGCAACTCTTTCTTTTGAAAATAGAATTCTGGAGAATGCAGCAGCCATTGGGGTTGGAGGAGATTTCTTTATATTTCACCCACTTACACTTGTGAGCGGAACATACTTTGGCGGCGATGACGACATGAAGGACAAGGTTGTAATTGACGAAGATACAGCCTGGCAGCTCTTTGGTTCCACAGACATTATCGGACAGAGCGTCTTGATATCAGGAGTTCCGCATTATATTACAGGAGTTGTGAAAAAAGAAACTGGTAAGCTTTATGAAGCCGCGGGGTTGTCAAAAAGCTATGTCTATATGTCCTATGACTCCCTTTCAAGATATGGAAATATCTTAAGCGGAGTTATTGAAAACAAGAAGATTTCCGAGGATGGAGCCACGGCCAATATAGGCGGAATAAACTGTGTGGAAGTTCTTTGCCCCAATCCTATAAATGGACTGGCGCTTAAGATATCCAAAGAAAGTCTTGTGTCTAATGAAAACGTAGTAGTTGCAATTGACAATACAGACAGGTTTTCTACTTTTTCTCTTTTTGCAGTGCTTAAGAGCTCTTTTACCAGAAGTATGTGGGGCAAAGCCATTTTTTATCCATATTGGGAAAACGTGGCAAGAGGATATGAGGACATCCTTGCACTTATACTTCTTGTAAGGACGATAGCTCTTTTGATTGTGTTGGTAATAGCGGTAATAGCCATCGTAAATCTTTACAGACATAAGAAGTGGACTGTTAGAGGAATAGTTAAATATCTTTCAGATAAAAAATATGATCTGGAAGCAGCACATAAACAGAAAAAAGACCAAAAGATGATAGATAGTGCCGACAATGAGTGAAGGCAGAGAGGAGAAATTATGAAAAAAAGGATGATGCAAAGCAGGGTGCTTGGCCTTGGACTGTGCGGACTTATGGCTGTCACTGCATTTACCGGATGCGGAAAAAAAGGCGGCGAGAGTCTTGTGGATAAGGCCAGCAGCAATACCAAGGATTATGTTTTCAGACAGGAGATGATAGATTTAGGAGGCAAGTATGACTGCAGTAGTCTCTCTCTTGCTGGTGACAGGGTTTATGCGACTACTTACTCTGATAACGGATACATCACAATCTTTTCATTTAATCCTGATGGAAGTGATCTGAAATCAGTAAAGATCCCAGAGGCAGAAAATGAAGGCCATGGATACATGACCTTTAATGAAGCTGGGGAAATGTACTGCACCCTCAATATTTATGACTACAGTAACTATGAAGAAGATGATGGCGAAATGCACATCATGAATGGAGAAGCTCAGGGGGATGCTCTGGCTGAGAACACTGAGGAAACAACGACAAAGGAGCCATCTGCAGAAGATGCTGTAGTGGAAGAGGATACTGAAACAAACGGCGAAGCAGAGAAGATCATTGTTGATACAGATCCCCAGGATCCGGGCGAATTCATTGATGAGTCAGTGGATGAGCAGCAGTATCTTGTTAAGTATGACGCATCAGGTAACGAAGTATTAAGACTTGACCTTCTTAAGGATATCAAGGATCCGGATGACTACTTTAGCGTCTATGGCATGGCTTATGATGATAAGGCGGGGCTTATTGTCAGCGCAAATAAAGGAATTTTTAAATTTGATGAGGGAAGTGTAAGTCTTAAGGCTATTTCTGAAACTGCAGCTGACGGCGATTCCAATTCCTACCAAGGCGCAGTTAGTATTTACAGAGGATTCCAGGGTAAGCTCTTTACATCCAAGTGGGGCGATGCTGGAATGGAGTTTATGAGCTTTGACGCAGAAACTGGAAAGTTCGGTGAAAAATCAGGACAGTTTAAAAATTACGAGGACTTTGCTTTCTTTGGCGGTAACGGATATGATATCTATGTGTCAAAACAGGATGGTTTTTATGGCTATGACTACGGCAAGGATGAACTTACAAAGATCCTCGACTACATGGATTCTGACCTGAGTATCAGCTACTCTCTTTCATCTGTTGTAGCTATAAGCGATAATGAGTTTATTGCAAATCTTCCAGATGAAGAGTACAACTATAATCTCGTCAGACTTACGAAAGTTCCTGCTGATCAGGTAAAGGATAGAACAGTCATAACCCTGGGCGGCTACTACATTGATTACAGGATCAGACAAAAGGTTTATAAATTCAACTCAGAAAACCAGGATTACAAGATAAAGCTTGTTGATTACTCATCTGTAAATAACAGTGAAGATGAGAATGCAGGTCTTAACCAGTTTAACCTTGATATTGTGTCAGGAAACATTCCTGATATCATGTATTTTTCAACAGAGTCACCTGTTGACAGCTACATCAATAAAGGGCTGTTTTTGGACCTTGCACCATTTATCAAAAATGATCCGGAGCTTTCAAATGTTGAATTTGTAGACAATGTATTTAAAGCCTTTATGACTGGAGATAAGGTATACCAACTTGTTCCTTCTTATTACATAAACACATTCTCCACCAAGTCATCCTACCTTCAGGGGAAACAGGTATTGTCTTTAGATGATGCTATAGACATGATGGAAGCTAAGGGTATCAAGTATTCTGATTCCTTTGGACTTGTATCCAGGGATAACATTTTAGATGCTGGAATAACTGCAGCAGGAAGTGGATTTATAGACTGGGAGAACAAGACCTGCCATTTTGACAGCGATGAGTTTATAAAGTTCATCGAGTTTGTGAAAAACTTCCCTGAAACACTGCCTGAAGATGCCTGGATGGATTATAAGGAAACATGCTTTATTGAGGGAGATTCTCTTTTCTCCTCTACATATCTCAATGGCTTCAGATCTTACAGAAGATATGTTGATGGCACATTTGGCGCGCCAATTACCCTCATAGGATTCCCTAACAACATGGGAAGAAACTGTTCAGTTCTGGTTCCTTCTCAGAGGATATGTGTAAGTTCCAAGACAAAGTATTCAGATGTATGCTGGCAGCTGGTAAGACAGTTCCTTTTAGAGGATTATCAGGACGAGTTCGAATACGAATTCCCTATCAGAAAATCCAGCTTTGATAAGCTTGCTGACAAGTCCATGGAGCGCTCCTTCTGGACTGACGATGATGGAACCAAGCACTATGAGGATGACACATACTGGATCGGTGATCAGGAGATAACTGTACAGCCTCTTACAAAAGAGGATGTAGAGTATGTAAAGAGCTTCATTGGTTCACTTGATGATACAAACGTCTACAATGCAAACCAGAATGTTTATAACATCATAAATGAAGAGGTTGCTGCTTTCTTTGGAGGACAAAAGACTGCCAAGGAAGTAGCTGATATAATCCAGAGCAGGGTAAGTATTTACGTCAATGAAAACAGCTGATATACTTATGAGATTTTACTGATTTTTCATATGTTATCAGTCGATTAGGCGTTGAATGCTTGTTTTGAGTAGCATATAATTTAATTATGCATACTCTTATTATGATAGTGAAAATGTCAGCTGTCACTTTGCTGTATGTTCTTTTGATAATGGCAATGTGGCGGCTGACCAGAGACAAAAAAATAACGAATCCATGGAAAGTACTTGTAGGGCTGGTGTTTGGACTTAGCTCTGTATTGTCGACGCATTATGGTATTTCTTACGAGGGCATGATCATCAATGTGAGAGATCTTGGCCCTCTTTCTGCTGGACTTTTCTTTTCGCCTGTATCAGGCATTATCGCTGGACTAATTGGTGGTATCGAAAGATATATTGCTGGAACATA
>NZ_JAGAYD010000060.1 GCF_017940685.1 Butyrivibrio sp.
ACCAACTGCAATGAACTGGATGTTGATAAGGCCTATTACGTGAAGCGCCTTTGCTAGCCTCTTTGTATATTCAGCTATAGTCTCTTTTACCTTAGCAGAAAGAGACTGTGCAGGATAAACTGAAATTGAGTCGCCGGAGTGTATACCAGACCTCTCGATATGCTCCATGATACCAGGAATAACGATGTCGTCGCCGTCGCACACAGCATCTACCTCGGTCTCGATTCCCTGGAGGTACTTATCTACAAGAATCGGATGATCCTGAGCATATCTGTTGATGATATTCATGAACTCTTCGATCTCGTCATCGGAAAGAGCTATCTGCATGCCCTGTCCACCAAGAACGTAGGAAGGACGCACAAGTACAGGATATCCTAAGCGGTTAGCAACCTCTTTTGCTTCCTCTGCAGTGTAAACTGTGGCACCTGCTGCCCTCTTGATCTGCGTCTCCTCAAGAATCTGATCAAAAATCTCTCTGTCCTCAGCTGCGTCAACGTCCTTAGCATCTGTTCCGTAGATCTTAACCCCCATTTCCATAAGGTCCTGGGTGAGCTTGATGGCTGTCTGACCACCGAACTGAACAACTGCTCCGTCGGGCTTTTCAAGTCTTACGATGTTCTCAACATCCTCTGGTGTAAGAGGCTCAAAGTAGAGCTTATCTGCAATGTCAAAGTCAGTACTTACAGTCTCAGGGTTGTTGTTGATGATGATGGTCTCAAAGCCGGCTTTTCTGAAGGCCCATGTGGCATGCACGCTGCAGTAATCGAACTCGATACCCTGTCCGATCCTGATAGGGCCTGAGCCAAGAACCAGGATCTTTTTCTTACCAGTATCAGCGGAAAGAGAAGCCTCATCCTCTGAATCCGGGCCGTTATAAACTGAGTAGTAGTAAGGAGTCTGAGCCTCAAACTCAGCAGCACAGGTATCAACGATCTTAAAGGTAGCATGGATCTTGTAGAAATCCCTAAGCTCTTTTAATACAGATACCTTAAATCTTGTAAGTCTGCTGATAACGCTGTCAGGATACTCAAGGCGCTTAGCTTCAAGCATGGTGTCGAAGCTGATGATCTTCTTGGCATCCTCAAGGGTTCCGTACTTACCTTCTGTGTTCTTTTCACCGGCACGAAGGAGTTTAAGTTCCATCTTGACCAGGGTATGGAGCTTGTCGATAAACCACAGATCGATCATGGTGATGTCATGGATCTGCTCGTGGCTGATACCGCGGCGAAGGGCCTCAGCAATCACCCATATTCTCTGGTCGTCAACTACGGTGAGGCGGGTAAGGAGCTCATCGTCGTCAAGCTCTGAAAAGTCGTAGCTTGTAAGGCAGTCCACGTGCTGCTCAAGGGAGCGGATAGCCTTCATCATGGCACCTTCAAAGTTGGTGCAGATACTCATTACTTCGCCGGTAGCCTTCATCTGTGTGGTGAGGGTTCTCTTGGCAGTAATGAACTTATCAAAAGGAAGACGAGGGAACTTAACTACGCAGTAGTCAAGGGCAGGCTCAAAGCTTGCAAAGGTCTTACCTGTAATGGCATTTTTGATCTCATCAAGCGTGTATCCCAGGGCGATCTTGGCTGCAACCTTGGCAATAGGGTAACCAGTTGCCTTACTTGCAAGGGCTGAGGATCTTGATACTCTTGGGTTAACCTCAATTACGCAATACTCAAAGCTTGTGGGATGAAGGGCAAACTGTACGTTACAGCCACCAGTTATCTGAAGCTCATTGATGATGTTAAGAGCTGCACTTCTAAGCATCTGGTACTCTTTGTCGCCCAGTGTCTGGGATGGAGCAACAACGATGGAGTCTCCGGTGTGAACACCTACAGGATCGATGTTTTCCATGTTGCAGACTGTGATGCAGTTTCCTGCACTGTCACGTATAACCTCGTACTCGATCTCTTTCCACCCGGCGATGCATCTCTCAACTAAAACCTCGTTAGCTCTTGAGAGACGAAGACCGTTTTTGAGGATCTCCTCACACTCTATCTGGTTGTGGGCAATACCGCCGCCTGAGCCGCCAAGGGTAAATGCAGGCCTAAGTACTACCGGATATCCGATCTCTTTTGCGAAAGCCACGCCGTCCTCTACGTTGTGGACAACGGTAGATGCTGCGCAGGGCTCGCCGATCTTTTCCATGGTGTCCTTAAACTCCTGCCTGTCCTCAGCCTTTCTGATGGTCTCAGCTGTGGTTCCAAGGAGCTTCACATTGTGGCTCTTTAAAAATCCTGACTCATCCAGTTCCATTCCAAGGTTAAGACCAGCCTGGCCTCCAAGGGTAGGAAGAATGGAATCCGGTTTTTCTTTTTCAATGATCCTCTCAAGGACCTTGACTGTTAAAGGCTCGATGTAAACCTCATCAGCGATGTTCTTGTCAGTCATGATGGTTGCAGGGTTTGAGTTTACAAGTACAACTTCAATCCCCTCTTCCTTAAGTGATCTGCAGGCCTGGGTTCCAGCGTAGTCAAACTCCGCAGCCTGTCCTATTACTATAGGTCCTGAACCGATGACCAGAACCTTTTTTACGTCTTTACTCTTTGGCATCAGTTCTTACCTCCGTTTTTCTTTGCTTCAAGCATCATATTTATGAATCTGTCGAATAAAAAGCTTGTGTCCTGTGGGCCTGGGCAGGCTTCCGGATGGAACTGCACAGTAAAGATATTTTTGCCCGTGTATTTAAGGCCTTCATTGGTGCCGTCATTGACATTTGTGAAGGCTGGAACTGCTATATTTTCATCGAGCTTGTCCACGTCAACTACATAACCGTGGTTTTGGGATGAGATGAAGACTCTTCCTGTCTCAAGGTCCTTTACAGGGTGGTTACCACCTCTGTGACCGTATTTAAGCTTGTGGGTGTCAGCTCCTGTAGCAAGTCCCATGAGCTGATGTCCAAGGCAAATGGCAAAAATAGTTTTTCCGCTGTCGTAGAGCTTTTTAACCTCTTTTATCACATCGCCGCAGTCCTTTGGATCTCCAGGGCCGTTGGATAACATGATTCCATCAGGGTCAGCTGCAAGAATTTCATCAGCGCTTGTATTGTAAGGATAAACTGTAACGTCGCAGCCTCTTGCTGCAAGGGACGCAGCAATATTCTTCTTGGCTCCTACGTCCAAAAGAGCTACCTTCAAGCCCTTACCATTAAGGTCCCTCACAAGAGACGGTCTTTTTTCAAGTCTTGCCTTATCTCCTTTAAGGTAAGCTTCATAATCCTCTTTATTAAAAGATGAGCTTCCTGAGATCGGACCATTATCCTCCAGCTTTTCAGCCCCTTTGACGAAGTACTTCTCCTTGCAGGAAACCTTGGAAACCACGTCCCCTGTTGTGTAGGCCTTGATCTTCTCTTTTACACTGTCAAAAGAGATATTCTCTTTGGTAGTGATAAGACCATTCATTGTACCCTTATCTCTAAGAAGCCTTACCAATGCCCTTGTATCAATTCCCTCAATTCCAGGAATCTCATATTTTTCCAGAAAATCTGAAAGAGACATGTCACACCTGAAGTTTGAAGGAACCCTGCACAGCTCTCTTACGATAACTGCATCAAGCCATATCCTCTCAGACTCCATATCCTCCAAACATACACCGTAGTTACCAATAAGTGGATATGTCATGCAAACCGCTTGACCGGCGTATGACGGATCAGTGAAAACCTCCGTATATCCCGCCATTGAGGTGTTGAAGACTATCTCACTGACAACATCCTTATCAGCCCCGATATGTTTTCCCTCAAACCTCGTTCCATCTTCCAAAATCAAAAATGCTTTCATCTATTTTCTCCATACTACTGATTTACTACTTTCTCTAACTTCGCAATTGCATATTCCTTGTGATATCTTTGTCCGAACCATCATCGCTTTGACCATACACAGGCGCCTTACGCAGACATGTGAAGGTTCAGGCGATTTTCAGGCTGTGGAGCAAAGACCAGTCCATCATGAACGTCTATACGCGAAGTGATGGACGCTTTGGGCTTTGCGGAGCGCTTAGCCTGACGAGACTGAAACTGCACATGTCTGCGTAAGGCGCCGTGAACTGCCGCAAAACCTGATGGCCGCCAATCCTCCATCACTTGAAATATGCCACACCACTCTCAAAGATGCGAAGGTCCTGCTCGCCGAAGATGTTGACTGCTACGCCGTCGCCGCGACGCTCTGAGTGAGCCATCTTACCAAGGCAGCGTCCGTCTGGTGACAGGATACCCTCTACTGCTCTGTAGGAACCGTTGATGTTCCACTCGTCGTCCATTGTGATGTTGCCATCAAGATCGCAGTACTGGGTTGCGATCTGACCATTTTTAAAGAGCTCATCGAGAACTGCTTCTGGTGCAACAAATCTTCCTTCGCCATGGGATGCTGGGTTTGTGTAAACTCCGCCAAGCTTAGCTCCTGAAAGCCATGGTGAATTGTTTGAAACAACCTTTATTGTAGCCATCTTGGAGATGTGTCTTCCGATGGTGTTGTATGTAAGTGTAGGTGAGTTCTCGCTCTGTCCTGTGATCTTTCCGTAAGGAACAAGTCCAAGCTTGATCATAGCCTGGAATCCGTTACAGATACCAAGAGCAAGACCATCTCTTTCCTGAAGAAGTCTGTCTGTAGCAGCCTTGATCTCCTCGTTCTGGAAGGCTGTTGCAAAGAACTTGGCACTTCCGTCCGGCTCATCACCAGCTGAGAATCCACCTGGGAACATGATGATCTGGGCGTTGTCTATAGCCTTCTTAAACTCCTCTACAGACTCTCTGATGTCCTTTTCATCTCTGTTTCTAAATACCTTGATATTTACATCTGCGCCAGCTCTTCTAAAAGCCTCTGCACTGTCGTACTCGCAGTTGCTGCCTGGGAATACAGGGATAAATACTGTAGGCTTTGCAACTTTGTTCTTGCATACATAGATTTCTTTTGCCTCAAAAAGACCTGTGTCTACCTTGTCCTTGGAATCAGAAACTGTTGAAGGGAATACCTTCTCGAGCTTGCTCTTCCAGGAATCAAGAGCCTCTTCTACTGTTACGCTTGTGCCAGCAAAAGAGAACTTGCCATCATCAGTTACTGCGCCGATCTTTCTTGCGCCTGAAAGCTTAAGGGCATCCTCTACAAACTCGGCAGGAACCTCGGCAATGATGTCTGCAATGTCGTTTGCAAAAAGCTCTTTTGCTGGGATAGCATCATCTATAGCTACTCCAAGGCCATTACCAAATGCCATCTTGCTGACTGCTGCTGCGATTCCGTAAGAATCCTCAGCATAGGCACTTGCGATCTTACCTGCTGCCATAAGCTCATTTATACCGTTATAAAGAGCTATAACCTTGTCATAGTCTGGAAGGTCGTACTCATCTCTTGCTATCTTGAACTGAACAAGAGCGTTTCCTGCCTTCTTGAGCTCAGAAGTTACAACGTCCTTCTGGGTAGCCACATCTACCGCGAATGAAACCAGTGTAGGTGGTACGTTTATCTCGTTGAAGGATCCGGACATTGAGTCCTTACCGCCGATTGAAGCTACGCCGAATTTCAGCTGAGCATCAAAAGCTCCAAGAAGAGCTGTGAAAGGCTGGCTCCACCTTGTTGGATCCTCTGTCATTCTCTTGAAATACTCCTGGAAGGTGAAGTGGAGGTTTTTAAGTGATCCGCCGCTTGCAACGATCCTTGCAACAGACTCTGTTACTGCGTATGCTGCGCCGTGGTATGGGCTCCAGCTTGAAAGGAATGGATCAAAGCCGTAGCTCATCATTGTTACTGTATCTGTCTTACCTGCAAGAACAGGGAGTTTTGCGATCATGGTCTGGGTCTCGGAGAGCTGGTACTTACCGCCGTAAGGCATAACTACTGTGCCTGCGCCGATTGAGGAGTCAAACATCTCAACAAGGCCTTTCTGTGAGCATACGTTTAGGTCGCTCATCTCTGAAAGCCATGCACCCTTGATATCTCCTGCTTCAAGGGCTTTTGCAGCGCCTTCTGAAGCTATCTTTTCAAGGTAGTTATCCTTCTTTGAAGGGATCTCTACCTTGACCTGTGTCTCCTGGTGAGCTCCGTTGGTATCAAGGAAAGCCCTCTTAATATCTACTATCTTCTTGCCTCTCCAGTTAAGAACAAGCCTTGGCTCCTCAGTTACAACTGCAACCTTAACAGCCTCAAGGTTTTCCTCTGATGCATATGAAAGGAACTTGTCAACGTCCTTAGGAGCAACAACAACTGCCATTCTCTCCTGAGACTCAGAGATTGCAAGCTCTGTTCCGTCAAGACCTGCGTACTTTTTAGGTACAAGGTCAAGGTTAATATCAAGGCCTGGAGCAAGCTCGCCGATGGCTACTGAAACACCGCCTGCACCAAAGTCGTTACATTTCTTGATAAGCTCACTTACTTCTGGTCTTCTAAAGAGCCTCTGGAGCTTACGCTCTGTAGGAGCATTACCCTTCTGAACTTCAGCGCCGCAGGTTGTAAGGGACTTGGAATCGTGAGCCTTGGAAGATCCTGTTGCTCCGCCGCAGCCGTCTCTTCCTGTTCTTCCGCCAAGGAGAATGATGATATCTCCCGGATCTGCGCTCTCTCTTATTACGTGTTCCTGAGGAGCAGCGCCCATAACAGCACCGATCTCCATACGCTTAGCAACGTATCCAGGGTGATAGATCTCTTTTACATAACCAGTTGCAAGACCGATCTGGTTACCATAGGATGAATATCCGCTTGCTGCGCCGCGAACAAGCTTTTTCTGTGAAAGCTTGCCCTTCATGGTGTCAGCTACAGGAACTGTAGGATCTGCAGCGCCTGTTACACGCATAGCCTGGTATACATAACCTCTTCCTGAAAGGGGATCTCTGATAGCTCCGCCAAGACATGTGGCAGCTCCACCGAAAGGCTCGATCTCAGTAGGATGGTTGTGGGTTTCGTTCTTGAAAAATACAAGCCAGTTCTCTGTCTTTGGGCCATCGCCGTAGTCAACTTCGATGGGTACAACAACTGTGCAGGCGTTGTTCTCTTCAGACTCTTCCATGTCTGTGAGCTTGCCGTCTGCCTTAAGCTTCTTCATACCCATAAGAGCGATGTCCATAAGGGAGATGAACTTCTCTTTCTTCTTATCATCAGTCTTGTAGAGTGCATCTCTTGCTGAAAGGTACTCTTTATATGCACCCTCGATAGGCGCCTTGTAATCGCCATCTTCAAAGGTTACGTTTGTGAGCTCAGTTCCGAAGGTTGTGTGGCGGCAGTGGTCTGACCAGTAGGTATCAAGAACCCTTATCTCAGTCATTGAAGGATCTCTGTGCTCCTCACCAGAGAAGTACTGCTGGATCCACTTAAAGTCGTTGAATGTCATGGCAAGGCCAAGGGACTCATAGAGATCTGAAAGATCTTTTTCATCCATATCCTTGAAGCCGTCAAAGATCTTAACGTCCTCTGGCTCGTCGTAAACTTCTACCAGCGTCTCAGGCTTAGTATCACTAGCAATCCTTGAATCCACAGGGTTCATGGTGTAGTTCTGGATCTTAGATAGCTCTTCGTCTGACACGTTTCCGATAAGCATGTATGTTACAGCTGTCCTTATTACAGGATGCTCATCGCCTTTGATAAAGCGTACGCACTGCTCAGCTGAATCTGCCCTCTGGTCAAACTGTCCAGGAAGTGCCTCGATGCTGAACACTCTTGCTCCAGCAGGAATCTCAATTTCTTCTCTATAAAGATCATCAACTGGTGGCTCTGAAAAGACTGTCCTGCAGGCCTTTTCAAATACCTCGTCTGATACGTTCTCAACGTCGTATCTGATGAACATCCTTACGTTCTCAACACTCTTAATTCCGAGATACCCCTTTATCTCAGCCTTAAGCTCTTTTGCCTTTACTGCAAAAGGTTCCTTCTTCTCCACATAAACTCTTCTTACTGCGCTCATAATATCTCCTTCCTTACTTTTGAAAAAAGTGCTTCAGGAAATCCAAAGCACTTTTCAAATCATTAATTATTTAATTCATCGGGCACTAATCCCTGCATGACGTACATAAGCTCTTTATCAATGGCCTCTTCTGTGATGCCAATGGTACCAGCTGTTATCTTAAGTCCCTCAACCACGTACATAAGATTGCGAGCACATCCAAGAGGATTCTCACAATAGAACTCACCGGTTTCGACACCGTTTTCAATAAGCTTTTCTACTATCTTAACTGCTGTATCAAACTGACGTTTAAGGGGATTATCAAGAGCAGTCGCCTTATGAAGTGTGAAGTACTCATATGTGGCAACTGTCAGATTGTTTTTCTTTCTAAGGATTTCTTTTTTCTGTTCCTTGAGGAAAAGAGCCAGCATGTCCCCGGCAGCTGCACTACCGGAAATAGAGGCAAGAACTGTATCCTCATCATCGGAATCATCAGACAAAACGGAAAGGAAAAGCTCATCAGTACTTGAGAAATAAAGATAAAGGCCTCCGCGACTGATCTCGCAGGCGTCCACGATATCCTTCATTGTTACATTCTTGAAGCCTTTTTCAGCGAAAACTGTTCTGGCCTTTTCAATAATGTACTTTCTCTTCTGAACTGATTTCTCTCCCATTGATCCTCCACTCAACTTAGATTAGCGGTCTGTCGGTCTCTTGACCCCAAAAACGGACCAGCTCATCCATCTTTTTGACGACGTTATAAAGAACCCCTGTCTTAACACCCTGTGCCCACTTGGCACCCTTGCTCATGCCCTGAAGGATGTAGCATGAAAGGATCCCAGCAAGGTCATCCATATCTGTTATCTGGGCGTCCTGTATGAACATAAGCTCATCCTTTGGGGAATTAAGCCTGTTCCTGGAATATACATATACGTAGTTTCTGTCAAGCAAATTGGTGGTCTGAGCTGCCTTAACAAAGGCCAGAAGATTAGAATCATAAACAGGAAATGGCATCGACTTAAGATCGCTGTTTGAGTAGCTCTGAGCCACATCGTGACTTGTGTTTTCCTTAAGCCAGTTAAGATAAGGAGTCAGCTTGGAAAGCTCAGGACGATACCTTAAAACGATATCCTCAACACTGTTTTCATTGACACTTTTGTCATTTTCAAAATCCATTGAAACCCGCGCCTTTCCTGGCTTTACGCCATTTCATATTTTTGATTTTTCAGAAAAAAAGCTCTTAGTCCGAGCTCCAAAACATTATAGCAAGTACCTCGGCTGATGTCTAGAGAAAATCCTCTTAATCAAAATCAATTTGTAAGGGCCTCTTTGGTGCTGTATGATTAATGAAAACAAAGGAAGTAGGAGCACCTCTATGCTGGAAAATTTCGAATATTACAAAGTCTTTTATCACGTGGGACGCCTTGGCAGCATCACCTTGGCGGCTAAAGAGCTGTCCATCTCTCAGCCAGCTGTGAGCCAGTCCATTCATCAGCTTGAGAGCGCTCTTTCCTGCACTCTTTTTCAGCGTACAGCCCGCGGAATGAAGCTAACCAGTGAGGGAGCTCTTTTGTACAGATATGTAGAACGGGGCTATCAGGAATTTGACCTTGGGGAAAAGAGACTTAAGCAGCTCCTTCATCTTGATGCGGGAGAAGTCAGGATCGGAGCCAGTGACATGACTCTTAGATTTTTTCTTTTGCCCTATCTTGAGAAATTCCATGAGCTGCACCCTGGTATCAAGGTCACAGTAACCAATGGACC
>NZ_JAGAYD010000061.1 GCF_017940685.1 Butyrivibrio sp.
ACTGATATGTACCCAGAATCCTGGACACATATTTATGAATTAGGTTGAACACATGGATGCTATCCTGTATTGTACAGGTGGCATCCATTTTGTTTTCGCCTGAATCCTTTTGTTATTGTAGTAGTCTATATATTCTTTAACTGCATTTGAGAATTCTTCAAAAGAAGAATAGTCTTTTTCATGACCATAATACATCTCATTTTTTAATCTACCAAAGAATGTCTCCATAATACAATTGTCATAGCAGTTACCTTTTCGTGACATAGATTGGATAATCCCATGTTCTTTTAAAGTGTTTCTATAGTAAGCATGACGATACTGCCAGCCTTGATCTGAGTGAAGAATAAGTCCTTCAACTGAAGGAAATTTATCAAAAGCCTTATTAAGCATTTTTGCAATCTGTGCAAGATTTGGACTCTTAGATAGGTCATAGGAAATGATCTCATTTGTATTCATATCCAGAACTGGAGATATATAGCACTTTCCCCATGAAAAGTTGAACTGAGATACATCAGTTGTCCATTTTTGAAGAGGTGCAGTTGTGCTGAAATCTCTATTTATTATGTTATCAGCAATCTTACCTACTTCGCCTTTATATGAATGATATTTTTCCTTTGGACGTTTACCCATTAATCCAGCTTCATGCATAAGCCGTTGAACACGCTTATGGTTTACTTGATATCCACGATTCATCAGTTCACGGTGGACGCGTCTTACACCATACCTGCTCTTGTTTGAGGTAAAAATGCTTTTTATTACTTCTAGTGTTTCTTGATTGCGTTCAGAAACACGATCTTCTTTACTGATTTCAAAGTAGTAAGTTGATCTGGCCATATGCATAGCTTTAAGAAGATGCTTTAGTGAGTATCCTTTTTCTCTGAGTTCTTTGACGATTGCTGCTTTTTCGCCTTGAGTCGCGCAGCTTCCTTTTCCTCTCTCAAGGCGATCTCTTTTTTTATTATTTCAATTTCTGCCCTCATGCATTCGTTTTCAGATCTTAATCGAAGCAACTCTTCATGTTCAGTTTCATTAGGTTTTATAGGCTTTCTTGTACCGAATTTCTTCATGTCTAGCTCCCTTTGTTTAGAACTATTCTGTTTTGATATAAGACCATTGTACCCATAAACCTTATATTTGCGAACCCACCGATACAGTTGCCCATTATTAATGCCTACAGAAAATGCAACACTCCTGATAGACTCTCCAGCTAAAACACGCGAAACTAAGGCGTATCGTTCTTCAGGTGTCCAAGCCTTAATAGTATTATCATTCTTTAGTGCAGTAATACCACAAGCTTTCTCAATTCTTACCCATTCGCGTATTGTCCCATGAAATCTTTTGAGCCCTATTCCATCAGGAGTATCTGGATACTCTCCACGATAATACAACTCCACACATTTCTTTTTGAATTCATAGCTATAGCGCATAAAATAACCCTCCTTCCTGGATTTGTATTGTCCAGAAAAGAGGGTACATATCACACGGGGACGGTTCTGCTGACACGGGGACGGTTCTTGTCCCGATCTTATCGAGAAAATGTCTCAAAAACCCTTATTTTGTCTCCGTTTTCCCTACTTATGTGTATAATTGTTAGCGGAAGCTAACTTCAAGTATATGTGTGGGAAAAGAGAGGAAAAAAAGTATGTGTTTAAGTGAACTAAATCGGAACACCGAGGCGGTGGTAAAAAACCTGTCCGGGGATCAACGCTTTATAAGCAGGATCACCTCCATAGGTCTTACACCGGGATGCAGCGTAAAGGTCATCAGAAATGACAAGAACAGGCCAATGCTGGTGTATTCAAGGGATACCATGATCGCTCTTAACAGAAAAGAGTGCATGGGGATCGAGGTTGCGGAGGTGACAGCATGAGTCAGGCTACTATAGCTCTTTTGGGGCAACCCAATTCGGGAAAATCAACGCTGTTTAATGCGCTTACCGGCCTTCGCCAGCATGTTGGTAACTGGCCAGGAAAAACAGTAGAGAAGAAAGAAGGCTCTTTTTCATATAAGGGCATGGAGTGCGCTGTTGCAGACCTTCCAGGGTCATATTCTCTTACTGCAAATTCAGATGAGGAGATCATCACAAGGGATTTCATTGCATCTGGGAAAGCAGATGTGGTCTGCATTCTGGCAGATTCATCACAGCTTGAGCGAAGCCTTTTCATGACTGCAGATTATGCGGGAATCACCGTGCCAAGCTTTCTGGTGCTGAACATGGCGGACGTTGCCAAGGACCAGGGCAAGACAATTGACGTTGCGGCCATTGAGAAAAAGCTTGGGATACCGGTACTTCTTTTCTCTGCAACAGAGGGCAAGAAGTATGAACCATACTACGAGATCATGGAAAGAGCTGTCAGGGAAAAGACAGTTCTTGATACCTCTTCAATCGAAGAGGAGTACAAAAAGATCGAAGGCTATGAGGAGCTCAAGGCCCTTATTCCTGACGATCTTGTGAGAGGCTTTTCATCAACATGGCTTGCTGTAAAAGCGCTTGAAAACGACAAGCTTGTTATGAACCAGCTTAAAGAGAAGCTTGATCCGGCAGTGTACAAGAATGTCTGTGCTATCTGCGAAAAGAGCAGCGGAGCGATAGCTACAGGAAGTGCCAAGTTTAAATGGATCGATGAGGTGCTTGATGGGGCGGTTACCGCTAAAAATACGCAGGTATCCCTTTCAAAGCTTGATAAGATATTTATGAGCAGGGTGTGGGGTAAACCTGCTGTTGTGCTGACAGTTCTTTTGGGACTTATCCTGTCATTCATTCCTGCCCTTCCACTTATGCTTGTGGGAAATGGAGTGCTGGCGCTCAAAGCCCCTGTCCTTGGGCTTCTTGCAAGTGCAGGATGTCCGGAAATCGTGCTTGATGCAATTGGAACTATCATCTTCCAGTCGTTTTCATATATCTTTAAGATGCTGGGATTTGTGTTTGGCGTGACGCTTGTATTTGGACTTTTGGAGGAAGTCGGCGTAATGGCCAGGATCTCCTACGTCTTTGATAACACCATGGGAAAACTCGGACTTCAGGGAAAATCTGTTATGCCTTTCCTTGTAAGCTTCGGCTGTACCATGGGCGGGGCAGCAGGCTCAAGAGTCATTGATAACTGGGGTCAAAAGGTCCTTACCATTGCCCTTGCCTGGGCAGTTCCCTGCGGCGCTGCCTGGTCAGTAATTCCGATGCTGTCCGCAGTTTTCTTTGGTCCGGGAGCTGTGCTTGTTATTGTAGCAATTCTTTTCACCATGATCCTCCATATGTATATTACAGCCAAAATATTCGGAAGAAAGCTGGTCAGAACCGGTGACCGCTACGGTATGATCATGGAGCTTCCTCCATACCATAAGCCCAAGTGGGGAGCACTTCTTAGATATGTGTTTGGAAGAACAGCAGATACCTTTAAGAGAGTTACAAGCGTAGTTATTCTGGTCTGCGGAATCTTCTGGATCCTGAGCTATTCATTTACACCAGGAAGTTCACCTATCCTTTACACCATTGGTCAGGCTATCGAGCCTGTAACAAGAGTGTTTGGACTTGGATGGCAGCTGTTCATTGCATTTGTGGCATCCTCTGTTGGAAAGGAAGGTGCTATCGGCGTTATCAGCGCTCTTTTCACAGGAGAGAGCTTCTCTGGAGCCTTCAATGCAGCCATGAGCGGCGCCGGAAGGGCAGCGAACCTTTCAGAGATCCTTCTTGCTAATGTATCAAAGCCTGAGGCACTGGCATTTATCTTTGCACTGACCTTCAACATGCCCTGCGTTGTTGCACTTGCAGCCACATACCAGGAGACATCCAGCGCAAAGTGGACAGCCCGCATCGCTCTGTACTATACAGCAACAGCGCTGCTTCTTTCTATGATCGTCTACCACATTGGTCTTCTAATATGGTAATATTGGGAAAAGAGGTTTCGACATGAGGGAACTTATTGAACTTCTAAGGGACGGACACGCAAGGACCACCAAGCTTCTGGCAATTGAGCTTCAGACCTCTGAAGAGGATGTGAAAAGACAGATTGAATACCTTACAAATATTGGAGTGATCAAAAAGGTGGATATGTCCTGCGGCTGCGGCGGAAGCTGTGGTACATCTGGCGGCTGCGGAAGCTGCAGCGGAGCTTCTGGTAGCGGCAGCTGTAATAGCTGCAGCTCATGCCTTCCTGACGGTGGTTTTAAAAATATGGGAGAAATGTACGAGGTAGTATAAAATGACAAACGCGATAATTGTAGTTATATTGATAGTGGTTATGATCCTGGCTGGAAAGGGCGCTGTAAAGCACCTAAAGGGCGAGGGAGGCTGCTGTGGGGGCGGCTCTGTGGTCAAGGAACCTGACAAGAAGCTTACAGGTACTGTGATAAAGACCAAGGTCTTTAAAATTGACGGCATGCACTGCGAGAACTGCACCAATCGCGTGAAAAGAGCTATAAACAGGATAGATGGCGTCTCAGCAAAGCTGAGTCTCCGCAAGAAAGAAGCTGTGGTTGAATATGAGAGGGAAGTGGACGACTCTGAGATTACAGGCGCCATAGAAGCGCTTGATTACAAGGTCTTGTCCGTGACAGATAAATAAGACATAATAAGCCACGGGGACGGTTCTTTTGGCTGCATATGAAAACCTCGAAGTAGCGATAACTACTTCGAGGTTTTTTCGTAAGGAGGTAATGAATACAAGATGATATTATGCCTGTGCAAGCTGCCTTCCAAGGTCTTCACACTGAGAGACTGCGTCATCAGAAGGTGCGCCATTGCAGATAACTCCTTCGCCGCCAACGATGGTTGCTCCGCCGGCTTTAAGTCTGTCCTGCCAGTCTCTCATCCACTGTCCGTCGCCCCAGCCATAAGAACCAAACAGAGCGATCTTCTTGCCACTGCACTTGTTCTCATAATCCATCATGAAGGGCTCAACTGTACCTTCCTCTAAAACTTCTGCTCCCATTGCAGGGCATCCAAAGGCAATGACATTGTCACCTGCTACGTCAGAAGGACTTACTGTCTCGAATGGGAGAAGCTCTGCTTCTCCGCCAGCAGCCTTGATGCCGTTTGCAACTGCATTTGCCATGGCTTCAGTGTTTCCTGTGCCACTCCAAAATACGACCTTTACTTTATTCATACTATACTCTTCCTTTCTGAGCACTTGAGAATTATTGTTAAGTAATGCTCTTGTATAAGAGGTTAGCAGATGCTAACATATGATTCAAGAGTTCAAACTGATAAGAATTATCACATCCGATAGTTGTACGATTATTTCAACGTTTCGCAAGGCGTGAGGATAAAATAAAGCGAGGTTAGCTAAAACTAACTATCTATACAAACTCTTAAATTAAGTGCTATCACGGAGGAAAAAATGGGGGATCAATTACTGATCGATCTGTGCTCACCAACTCTGGCGGGCCTTAAAACGGGAAATCTATTTACAGTTGAATGCAAGGACAGACATGCTGTTTACAGAGAAGTCAGCAATTTCAATATAAGGTTTTCATCTAAAGGTATCAGGATGATACCAGTCAGGTTTTCAAGAGGCAGAATGCTCATATACCTTTACAGGCCATCATTCCTTAAAAGAGATCTGGCCAATGAAGAAGCCTGCAGGATCCTTCGGGAAAAAGGATACTCTGTATCTAACGCAGACAGATGCGTCGCAGAGCTTGCAAAACACCTTCAGGCCGATAGCTCTTTTCCCCACGAAATAGGACTGTTCCTGGGGTATCCAGTTCGCGACGTCCTGGGCTTTATGAAAGATCCCGAAGAGGGCGTCATGTACACGGGTTTTTGGAAGGTCTATGACAACAAGGACAAGGCTCTTGAAACCTTTGCCAGATACAAAAAGTGTACTGAAGTTTACTGCAGGGCTCACAAAAACGGAAGATCTCTTGAGCAGCTTACGGTAGCCAGCTAAGGTTATTTCATGACACGGGGACGGTTCTACTGTCAGCTTTAGTCCAGGGCCCTCCCCCACCGGCAGCTTGCCCCTTGGGCCGCGCCACGGACCTTTAGCCAAAGGCACCGCCCTGGCTCCATTTAAGCCCGCCATCGCCATCTGCACATATATTCATCTTTTTCCCGGTTTCCATCGCCGATGTTCATGGCCTTCGGAAGGGGCCCCTTAAGTTCTATGGTCCGGCTGCTCCCTGCCCTGGTTTTACTGATTGTTTTCGGTTTTGAGACATTAGCCGCAAACGCCATTTTCAGACGCTCCATGCAGTTTTTTTATCGCATGCGAGAGAAAGCCAGCAGGGCAGGCGGAAGTCTTTTCAATCATAATGGTCATACGGTGCGCAGCACCTGCAGGAAATAGTAAAGACCCAAAACCAAACTCAGAGAGCTTGGTTTTGGGCCTTTTCTATTTCCTTACCCGCTCGCCACAGCGAGCGATGACCATTATGAGCTGTAGTTTTTTGAATCTGCCCTGCGTGTGCGGTCGAGTATGCGTAATCGAGAAAAAACTGCAGGAGCGTTTAAGAAAAGTTTCGTTTGTGGATAGCGAAAAACTGAAAATAATAGTAATGCCGGGGCAGGGAGCACCTACTCACCGTGAGCAGAACTTAAGGGGACTTCCGGAGGCTCATGAACAAGCGGCTCCCTCAAACGCGAAAAAGTCTGAACATATTGTGCGGACGGCGATGGCGGGCTTAAATGGAGCCAGGGCGGTGCCTTTGGCTAAAGGTCCGTGGCACGGCCCAAGGGGCAAGCTGCCGGTGGGGGAGGGCCCTGGGCTGAAGGAGACAAAAGAACCGTCCCCGTGTCTTGTTTTCTAAATTTTTAATTGGACAAATGCTGTGGCGGACAGTATAGTTAATATATGTACGGAAAACGATTTCCGAAAGAGGGTATAAGGGGATAATAATGGTTTCAATAAAGGATGTGGCCAAGGAAGCAGGGGTTGCAATATCTACCGTATCCAAGGTCCTTAACAACTATCCGAATGTGAGCGCTGACACTAAAAAGAAAGTCATGGATGTGGTGGAGAGGCTTGGTTTTGTGCCAAATGCAGTGGCAGCTAGCCTTTCGTCCAAGAGGACCGGAAGGGTGGCGCTTCTTATGAATATCAGCCTGGGTACTCAGGCCAGCGACGAGATCAACATGCAGTACATATCTGGTGCGGTGCACAGGGCAAAAGAGCTGCAGCTTGATGTCATTACTGTCTTTAAGACCATGATAGAAGACATGACGGCTGCGGAGGTCATAAGCTATTTTGAATCCCAGGGCATAAAAGGGATCATAGTCTATGGCATGACCAAGAAAGACAAGCTTATTAAGAAGCTCATTGACAGCGGAATATTTAAGATTGTGGTAACCGACGCTCCAATGGTCAACGACACTACCACCTCTGTCAGCATAGATAACAAGAAGGCCCAGTACGACATAGCCAAAAAGACCATCACAGAGAACAAGTGCAAAAAGATCCTCTACATCGCGGGAGAGGAAGATGGCTATGTCACAGAAGAGCGCCTTGAAGGAATTAAGAAGCTTTGCGATGAGAAAAAACTTAAGCTCAGCGTGCGTAACGGCCAGTTTTCAGAGCTGAGGGCAAGGCAGCTCACAATGAGATACGCCAAAAGCAATGACTGCGTTGTCTGCGCATCAGACCTTATGGCCATCGGAGCAATGAAAGCTCTTATCGATATGGACATCTTCCGCCCGGTCTGCGGATTTGATGGCATCATCCTGATGGGGTATGTGGGAAAACAGATGAACACCTTAAGGCAGGATTTTGTAAAGATCTCTGAGATCGCCCTTGATGAACTGTGGCGTCTTATGCAGGGCGAAAAGGGCAGGAAGGTTACAGTTCCTTACACCATGGTTCGCATGAAATATGAGGACATAATCAAATAAAAAATATAAAAGTTTGTACTTGCGGAAAACGTTTTCCTGTGTTAAAGTAATCTCATCGATAGCAGAAAACGTTTTCCAAAAAACAGAAAAACTCTAAAACAGAACATAACAGCTATAACAGCAATAGCAGCAAACATTTTTTTGAAAAGGAGAATCAAAAATGTCAAAGCACACAAACATGCAGCGCGACGTACTTGTCCTTAACCTTGAAGAACAGCTTGAGGGAATCGCTCAGGAGAAATTTGGCAAGAGCCTTAAGGACATAACCAATCAGGAAACCTACTATGTACTTCTTGAGATGACTACGCGTCTAATGGATGTAGCAGAAGTATATAACGGGGAGAAAAAAGTTTACTACATTTCAATGGAGTTCCTTATTGGTAAGCTTCTTTCAAACAACCTGATCAACTTAAGAGTTTATGACAGAGTAAACTCAATCCTTGAAGCTAACGGCAAGCACCTTGCTGATATCGAGGAGTGCGAGCCAGAGCCATCACTTGGTAATGGCGGCCTTGGAAGACTTGCAGCATGCTTCCTTGATTCCATCGCAACTCTTGGAATGGCTGGTGAGGGAATCGGACTTAACTACCACTTCGGACTTTTCAAGCAGGTATTTAAGGATCACCTTCAGTGTGCAGAAAAGAACGACTGGATTGAGGATCAGTCCTGGCTTGAGAAAACAGATACTACCTTCGAGATTTCTTTTGGCCATGAAAAAGTGGTAAGCCGCCTCTACAACATGAACGTTGTGGGCTACGACACAGGCGTTAACAAGCTGCGCCTGTTTGATATCGAGTCAATTGATGAGAGTCTTGTTAAGAAGGGTATTGATTTTGACAAGACAGCAACTGACAAGAACCTCACTCTTTTCCTGTATCCTGATGACTCTGACGAGGCAGGAAACCTCCTTCGAATCTACCAGGAGTACTTCCTTGTTTCCAACGCAGCTCAGCTCATCTTAAGGGAACAGAAAGAGCGTCAGTACGACCTTCACGAGCTGTACAAGCATGCAGTCATCCAGATCAACGACACTCATCCTACCATGATCATTCCTGAGCTTATCAGGATCCTGGTTGAGGACAAGGCATTTTCAATTGATGATGCCATCGACGTTGTAAGTAAGACCTGCGCATATACCAATCACACAATCCTTGCGGAGGCTCTTGAAACATGGCCTCTTGCATATCTTGAAAAGGTTGTTCCTCAGCTTGTTCCTTACATCAAGGAGCTTGATAAGAGGATCAGAGCCAAGATCAAGAACCCTAAGGTTCAGATCATCGACAAGGACAAGAAGGTGCACATGGCATTCATCGACATCCACTACGGATTCTCCATTAACGGTGTTGCTGCCATCCACACTGATATCCTTAAAAACAGCGAACTTAACGACTTCTACAAGCTCTATCCTGAGAAGTTCAACAATAAGACCAACGGTATTACATTTAGAAGATGGCTCCTTTCCTGCAACCATCCTCTTGCTGATTTTCTGTCACAGACCATCGGTGATGGCTACAAGAAGGATGCAAACAAGCTTGAGAAGCTCCTTGACCACATAGATGACCAGGAAGTTTTAGATCAGCTCGAAGCTATCAAGATGGGCAAGAAAAAAGAGCTTGCTGCTTACCTTAAGAAGCACGAGAACGTTGAGGTTGACCCTGATTCTATCTTTGACATCCAGGTTAAGCGACTTCACGAGTACAAGAGACAGCAGATGAACGCTCTTTACATCATCCACAAGTACCTTGAGATCAAGGGCGGCAAGAAGCCTACAAGACCAATCACCTTTATCTTTGGCGCCAAGGCTGCACCTGCGTATGTTATTGCAAAAGATATAATCCACCTCCTTCTTGTTCTCCAGGAGATCGTAAATAACGACCCTGATGTAAACAAGTACATGAAGGTTGTTATGGTTGAGAACTACAACGTAAGCTACGCTGAAAAGCTTATTCCTGCATGTGACGTTTCAGAGCAGATTTCCCTTGCTTCCAAGGAGGCATCAGGAACAAGTAACATGAAGTTTATGCTTAACGGCGCTGTAACTCTTGGAACAGACGACGGAGCTAACGTAGAGATCCACGAGCTTGTTGGCGACGACAACATCTATATCTTTGGCGCTTCAGCGGACGAGGTTATCAAGCACTACAAGAAGGCTGACTACGTATCCAAGGACTACTACAAGAAGAGCCCTGTTATCAAAGAGGCTGTGGACTTTATAGTAAGCAAGCAGTGCCTTAAAGTTGGCCACAAGGAAAATCTTGAAAGACTTCACAAAGAGCTCCTTAATAAGGACTGGTTCATGACTCTCCTTGATCTTGAGAGCTACATTGCAAAGAAGGATGAGATTTTCGAAGACTATGAAAAGCGCGATAAGTGGAAGAAGATGATGCTCACCAACATCGCCAAGGCTGGATACTTCTCATCTGACAGAACAATCGAAGAGTACAACAGAGACATTTGGCATTTAAACTGATATAAAACAAGACACGGGGACAGTTCTGTTGCTGACAGGGGGACGGTTCTGTTGTCAGCTCCGGCTCAGGGGCCTCCCCCACCGGCAGCTTGCCCATTGGCCCCTGCCACGGCCCTTGCGCCTCACGCGCCGCCCTGGTTCCGTTTAAGCCCACCACCGCCGTCCGCACATATATTCATCTTTTTCCCGGTTTCCATCGCCGATGTTCATGGCCTTCGGAAGGGGCCCCTTAAGTTCTACGGTCCGGATGCTCCCTGCCCTGGTTTTGCTGATTGTTTTTGGTTTTGAGACATTAGCCGCAAACGC
>NZ_JAGAYD010000062.1 GCF_017940685.1 Butyrivibrio sp.
GGCTTCATACAAAAACCTATAAACCTCGAATCGTGAAAAATCACGGTTCGGGGTATTTTTTTGCAAATTTTTAAAATCCTGTTTCGGATTAGCAAGGCTCATGTCCCACATAACTTACGAAGGGCGAAGGATGTCCTACCAAAACGAAAGGAGAAAACGGATATGGGCTATACACATGCAATCGACTCACTTAAAGGAGTCCTCATCACACTGGGTACCTCAATCGGCGCAGTTATGCTGGTTTACGGCGGCATCAAGTTTGCAATGGCTTTTCGTCAGATGGATCAGCAGGGCGAGCACCAGGCAGTTTACTCGGTGGTAGCAGGCGGCGTGCTTCTTGGGCTTGGAGCACTCGTGGCAGTTTTAACTTAAAAAGGGAGGTTTGTGATGGAAACAGTTGTAAAAGCACTCTATAACGCTTCCTTCACTATCTGGAACACCCTGATGGGTCTTGCCATGACGCTATTTTCCACAAGTCCGACGAGTGCGGCAGGTGGCTCACCTTACGGAACGGTGCATTCGCTTTATAACAGCATCTCAGCAGCTACCATTCCCATAGCCACCTGCTTTTTCGTTATAGCGATCTATAAATCGGTGGTAACTTCTCCGCCGGAACAGCAGGCGCAGCGGTTTTTAATGGATGCGGTCAGATACTGCATCATCCTGTTTGTCGCAGCGCATCTGTGGGAAATCCTTGGCTACATCATAGAGTTTTCAGATGGTATTACATCAAGCCTTGGAACGGCAAGCGGCTACACCCTTTCGATGGGAGGAGATTTGGAGAGGATTATCCATGACTCATTAGAGCTTCCGGAGTTTGAACTTTCGGGAGAGTGGATAGGAAAACTCTTTGAAGCGCTTGGCTGCGCAGCACTTCTTTTAATCGGCGGGGTAGTCCTTGTACTTGTGATGGTTGCCAGTTGCCTTTCCATTATCAGTTCTGCATTTCAGAGAATCTTAAAGCCACTTATCATCATGCCTTTTGCTGGGATAGCGGTAGCTATGGGAGCAGGAGGTCATGAGATTGGAAGATCAATGCTTCAGTTTTTAAAGACCTTCTTTGGCTTTTGCATCTCTGGAGCAATGATGGTGGTCATCATAAAGACAGGCTGTACCTTATGTACAGACCTTGTAAGTGCAGGGCTTTCCGGTGGAAGTGATATTGAAAACTGCATCATGATGACGGTTCAGGCATCTATCACACCGATTGTGATCGCAGGCCTTGTAAGAGGAACAGATTCGATTATAGCAAGGATGCTGTAGGAGGTTTAGTTATGGCACAGATGGAAAGAAACGTAAATTTAGAGGAAATAGACTCAGATGCGCTCTTTGGGATTGATGCATTAAAAGGTCAGAGCATCTTGCAGAAGATCATCTTCTTTACCTGCCTTGGAGCAGGGATTGTAGCAAATGTATGCATGCCGATGTTTCTTGGAACACCAAGAGCGGTATGTATCTTCATATTTCTTGGGCTTATCCTTATCGGCATTGCCTTTGGATGTAACTATACCCAGGACATGACATACGGAAAGTACATGTACTGCTACTTTTTTAAGCCGGTAAAGACCTTAAGGTATGAATCTACAGAAGATATCGGGCGCATCAAGAAAAAGGCAGAAGAGCTTAAAAAGGAAGAGGAGCTGCTTCTTAGAAAGGAAAGGGAGGCAGATCCGAAAGCACAAAGAAAGCTCCTTATTAAGCTTCTTGCATTTGTTCTTGTCCTGGTAATAGCAGTCGTATCAGCACTTATCTATGTAAAGGCTGTGCGTCCTGTAAGTTACCACCATGAAGTAATAGAGGAAACGGAGGTAAACAGTGAACAGGGAAACTGAACTTAGAACCCTTGCCCTAACCCTTGTAGAAGAGTTCTACGAAAACCAGGGGCAGGGAGTCTTAAATAACTTAAACAAAAGAACATACGGAAACCTTTCATCCGATAAGGATAAGGTTTTGCAGAGCATAAGGGTGAGCCTTTCTGATTTTCAGGATGAAAACGGAAATGAGATGACAGAGGAAGATAAAGATATGGTGCTTTCCTTTGTAAATAAGGAAATCTGGGGATACGGGCTTATTGATGAGCTTATCCACGATAAGACCATATCTGATATCAAGATCCATGATGCGAACCATATCAGAATTAAGCGTGAAGGAAAAAGGGAGAGCAGCACTATAACATTTCCGTCAGAGGAAAGCTATGAGAGGTTCGTAACAAGACTTTTAGAGCGAAACAAGGTAAATCTTGGTACGGCAAATGCTATCCAGACCTTTACCGATGCAGATCAGGATGACTTTATCCTGCGTCTTGCAGTCATAAGCGGTCTTTTAATTGTCGGAGGAAGTCCCTGCGTAGTCATTAGAAAGATTCCGAAGGATAAGTATTCTCTTAAGGAACTTGATGAGATGGGAATGTTTTCAGACCAGGTGGCAAAGAGCCTGTCGGAGGAAGAGATTACGGACTTTTATATCTCAGAGGATAAGTCAGAGTTTGATATCCTCTTACACCGCATGATCAGGGGCAGAGGCATCCTTTTTACTGGAAAAGGTGCATCCGGTAAGACAACGCTTATGAATGCCTGTCTTGAAAAGATCCCTGAAACAGATTCTGTCATGATCTGTCAGGAGAATGCAGAGCTTTTTGACCTGCATCATCCGGATTTAATTGCCGCTCATGTCATGGTAAATGGCGGAGATAGTAAAGTCAGCTATAACCTTGGAGACCTTACAAGAGTAGCACTTCTTGTAGACCTTGACAGGGTAATCGTTGGAGAGGTTAAGGAAGGATCAGAAGCTGCCGGACTTTCAAAGGCTTCTATGACAGGACATAAGTGCTGGACATCTGTACACGGCGAAAGCTGTGAGATGGCAGTAGAAAAGATGGCAGATTATATCTCACAGGCAACAGGCTATGGAAACAGGGAAGCATTAAAGCAGCTTCTTGGTTTTGAGTATGTGGTGCATCTTAGGAATTTCCGTGTGGATGAAATCGTAAGGATCATGGACTTTGACCATGAAAAAGGAAAGCTCGTACTTGAAAAGGTTTATCCCTTCACGAAGGAGAAGGAGGCAGTATGAAAAACATAGTAGCGGCAGTACTTGCAAGCGTGCTCTCTTTTTCCTTAACGGGCTGCAGCGTGTTTCAGACTTTAGAGGGACAGACTGAGGATAAGCCAAATGAGTACTCAAATGTCTATGAGCTTTCGAGCGGCAAAGCTTATGTCTGGGAGCATGAGGGAGAAACAGATATCAGAAATGATTTATCTCAGGACAGGGTAGGAGATCCGGTATTCTTTGCCTGTCCATTAGGGGATATCAACTTTAAGGGAGATGAACTGTCAGACATTGACCAGTATCCAAGAAGTATCTGGATCCCGTCAGATATAGATGATCAGATCCCCACTGTAACCAGTAAGAATGCCCTTATCTATATCTCAGATACTACAGTTCCGGAGGAGATCATCTTTGAAAGGTTTGCTGATTACGGGTGTTCCATCGGAGTATCAAACATGGAAGCTGATGGAGGCGGACACTATTTCATAACTTACGCAGAGACGGATGAAGATGATTACAAATACTACGTGGATATGAAATCAGAGGCGGCTCAGGTAACAGAGTTTGATACTATAGCTCGTCTTTACCTTGATAAGGTAGGCGGCATGGAAGTAAATGAGGAAACCGTATCAGATGGTGGAACCGTAATGAATCTTGAAAAAGATAAATCCTATATCTGCGAGTTTTACACAGGCACCTTTTATCAGGACTTTAAGTTAAAAGCCAACATCCATAGCTTTGGAAAGCTTGAGCGGTTTGTCTGTCATGATTATGAGTTCTTACATGCCAACTGTATAAAGATTGAGATCCCGGATTGGTTTAAGTCAGGGTACTACTTCGTACAGGGCGTGGGGCTCTTTCGATATGTGACGGATGAAGACCTTTTAGCCTATAACGGGAAGGCGTATGATCCGGACATTAACTGGAATGATCCTATAAAGCAGTATGACGAGTACGGAGTCTGCATCTTTGATCCAAGCCTTGACATTAATTATGAAGATATAGAAAAGAATTCCGATCCGGGGCTTGATGAGTCAGAGATTGTAATAGGGGCAAGTCCTGAAGAAGAGGAAGAAACAGAAGGGAGTGAGATAGATGAATCCAGTGAGGATAGCACTTTGGATAGTGATAGCAATTAGTGTTTTTATTGTAAGCCTCATTATCCATAAGGAGTTTTTAAAGCGCAGCATCTTTCAGGAAATCTACGGAAAGTATAAAGGAAACCTTGAAAAGAAGGTAAAGGAAGAGAACTGGTTTGTATCAAAGTATGGAGTGATCGAAAACAGGAGCTTTCTATATAAGATTGACAGGCTGATCACCATGAGCGGACTAAAGAAGACATTTCCGCACCTGTCGGGAGAGGTCTTTATAGGGATATTGTTTATAAGCCTTATTACTACAGCGATTTTGGTATCTAACCTCGCAGGTAATGTATTCCTTGGACTTTTCGTTGCTCTTGCAGTAGTTACGGCAGAGTTTCTGGTGGTGATCTTTTTATCTGGAAGAACCTACAACCAGATCGAAGAGGATACGAGCCTTTTTATTTCAATACTAAGTAACCATGCAAAAGGAAGCTCAGATATCGTAACCATTATGACAAGGACTCTTCCAAGTATGGACGGTCCCATAAGAGAGCTAATAAAGAAGTTTTTACTTGATGCAGAAAAGACCGGGGATATCGACATTGCCTTTGATGTAATGAAGGAATCTGTAGATAACAGAACATTTCAGACCATCATTGTGAATCTTAAGAACTGTATGCACTATCAGGCAAATTATGAAGAGGTGTTACAGCAGATGATGAATCAGGTGGCGGAAGCCATGAGCGCAAGGGAAGAGAGAAAGAACATCCTCTTTTCCATGAAGATCACTCTTGTGTCTATATCCATCATGAGTGTCATTATTGTAGCTCTTATCGGAAAGGGTATCGGAGTAGATGTAAAGGCGATACTTACAGGAAACATGGCAGGCCAGTTCATTTTGTTTATCACAGGTCTTTTGTATCTGTTTGTAACCACAAAGCTCTTCGGAGTGGATAAGTAAGGAGGAGAAGATGATAGTAGGACTTTTATTATTTTTAATCTTTGCACTTGTCTTTACTACGATACAGACCCTTCTTCTTAGAAAAGAGGGATCAGATAGTAAGACCTATGCAAAAGAGCAGCTTGAAAATCTTAAGAAAGGCAGGCACTTTCAGGAATTTGTCCTCAGAAAGCAAATAAAGCTTAAAAAGTACGGGGCAGATATTTTTGTAAGAGACGGAATCCTAGTGTCCCAGTGGTATCTGTATAAAGCGCTTTTTGCTTCTGTAGCGGGAGTGATCACCTTTTTACTATCTGTAAAGGTCTTTCATGCAGATGCAGGGTACATTATCACAGCGGCAGTTACGGCTTTTGCCTGGTTTTTCCTTGATCTGTATCTGTCTTTGGAAAACAAGCAGAGTAATGAAGCCATGATGCCGGATATCTGCGAGATGAGTAGATCTGTTCTTTACGGAAAGCGTGGTGGTCAGTACATCATTGATGCCATAAAGGATGCCTGCATAGTTGTTGAGAACAAGCGCCTTAAGATGGGAATGATAAAGCTTCGAAGTAACCTCGATGCAGGACGCAGTCTTGAGGAATCCTTAAACGAGTTTGAGATGTGCTTTACAACACCTGAGATTGCAAGCTTTTGTACAGTGATTAAGTCCCTGCAGACAACAGGGCATGTGGAGGAAGCTCTTAAGACTTTAGAGAATAACATCGAGCGTGGTCAGGCAGGTGTAAATAAACGAAAGTGCATCGTCCTTGAAAATAAAACGATGGTGTATGTGCTCCTTATAGCATTTGATCTTCTGATCATGATTTTATACTGCATCATCATGAAGCTACTTGATATGCAGATCGCATTTTAGGAAGGGAGGCTCTATGAGAAATCTTTTATTAAAGAAGAAAAAGGCATCAGTTATTGAAAACGTGCTTGTAAGTCTTATCAGCATCGTTATGGTCTGTGCCTTTCTTGTGATCGTTTTTGGAGCCTTTTCTTCCATTAATGATAAGTGGTCTATGAGACAGGCAGCAAGAGAGACGCTTCTTATCATGGAAACGGAAGGGTATCTAAAGCCGGAGGATGAACAGGCACTCATCCATGAGCTTGAAGGTTATGGGCTATACAATATTAGTCTTTCCGGCACCACAACAAGTGAAGTGGACTATGGAGAGAGGATATACCTTAAGATCACGGGAACCTATGATGACAATATTCTCGCATTTGCAGGTGGTATCTCGAAGGTGGCTCATCACCCGACAACCATAACGATCCATAGGCAGACCACGGCAAAGCAGTAAGGAGGGCGTATGAAAAAGAAGAAGGAAGCGACCGGTGCAATCGGATATGTGATGCTCTTTACAATGGCAATTATCATGGTCATCATTACGCTCTTTATGCTGGCAAGCAGCAAATTACAGACCATCCAGCATGATGTGGATGATGCACTGGCAGACTCAGTACTTGCAGCTCTTGTTGCAGATGATATTTACTACTTTGAGACCTGGGAAGGAACAGGTACGGCGGTAGTAAGATTCAGGGATCTTGATGAAAGTTATAGGCTCTACAGAGACTGCATGAAGGATGCCATTGAGTCTAAGAATGACTTTTACGGAAATATCCGCTATCCCACATTTATCTGTTATGAAGTAGAAGATGGGGAAGTAACCATCACAACCTTTAATGAGTCAGGCGGAAGGAGCCAGACGGTAGGGGCACTTGGAGATGTAAAAACCCCGACAGGCGAAACGGTAAAAGAAACAAGTGCCTATGGGAAGGTCACATTTGACTTACAGAGCCTTATCGGAGGCGAGCCCATAGGAAAGAGTAGAGACTTGTATTGTACTTTGGAAATCAATAGTGAAGAAAGTTACGAGGAGGCAAAATAATGTTTGAGAAAAAGGTTAATGTAAAGGAAGCCCCTAAGCAGGGTAAAAAGGAAAAGAAAGAAAAAAGGCAGGTAAAAGCACCGGGGATTGTAAAGATCGTACTTGTGCCGCTCCTTATTACAGTAGTACTTGTGGCAGCTATCTATCTTGTGATGGATAAGATGACAGAGCGTGAGACCCTTCTTAAGAATGTGGTTGTAGCCAGTCAGGATGTGAGGGTAAACGCCTATATCACACCGGATGAAGTTGATCAGTATTTTGATGTGATCCAGGTGGACGGGAACGCGGTAGCTGAGAATGCCTATACGTCTCTTAAGGACTTAAAAGAAAAGGGCTTTTATACCAATATCCCCATTGGAAGCGGTCAGATCCTTTACTCCGGTAATATCAAGCCCACAGATGCAAGGCTTGATAAATATAAGTCCGGGTATGAGGTGACAAGTATTGCAGTTTCAAACTTCGATAAGGGCGTAAACGGAAAGCTAAGAGAGGGAGCAATCATTGATGTATATGCAGTTGACCCTGCAACAGACGAACTCACTCTATATGTGGAAGATGTATACGTGGCAGGAGCATTTGATTCCTCCGGCAATGAGCTTACCACAGAGGAAGGTGTAGCCCAGAGCTTTACCGTCTATGTAAAGGCTGCCGAGATCGAAAACATGAACCGTGCGATCAACTATGGCGAGATCCATATTTATCAAAAATAAAATTGGTATTAAGAAATAATAGGATGTTGCCGATATATCAAATAGCGATGGAAGCGTGTTTTTCAATGGATTGAAGTTCGTTGAAAAATGCGCTTTTCCTTTTGAAGGAAACAAACGACGGCTCGTAATAAGGAGAAGCCCTATGAATATATTTCTTAACCCGAATCATGAAGAGCAAAAAAGGATTACAACATCCAAAGAGCTTGCCCAATATATCTTAGAAAGCGGAAATGATATAGAAAAGATGTCAGAGGAAGACCGCACTAAGATGGATGCTAAGATAACTGCCAAGCTTCAATCTGGTAAAAAGCTGTCACAGAAAGAGATGGACTATCTAAGAAAAACCAATCCCATCATGTACGCACATGCTTTGAGAGTACAGAGAATGGCAGAGGCTGTAGAGGAACAGCTAAAGCACGCAAAGAGCAAGGAAGAAGCTGACCAGATTATATCTTCTGCTCTAAGTGGCATATCAAAAAATGATCCTGATAGGGAGTATATCTTTGCTGCAGTCAATCGTATTTCGACAGAATTTCATAAATCAGGTGCTTATGAGAAACTCCCGAATACAGTTGAAGAGGGAGATAAAGAGGGAAAAGAAAGCGGAGACGTCTTTTCTGATGCGGAAGATGATGAGGGCGAAGGTTTTGACCTTAAGAACTGGAGCCCACTTAGAGAAGTATATGACAGCCTGCCCACATTTTCTGTAGGAGCGTAAATGTAAGTAGAGTATCCGGGACGCGTTGCAGTAGTAACCAGGTTATTCGCTTGAAAGGATAGTTTATGAATGTAATCGGAATAGGAAACTACGGATTAATTAACAGTAATTACGCTAAGAAAACAAGCACAGATGAAGTACAGGTTTCAACTTCGTTTGCTGATATTGTGCAGAATAAGTTTAATACAGCGGAAGGAACCATGAGCGTTGGAGAATCGCAGACTAAGGTGTATGCTGACAAGCCATTATGGCATTGGCACGATGGCCCGTTTGGATATAGTGCTGAGGTATACAAGAACGAAGGGGCCGCTTCAGAATATCTGGTAAAACTAAAATATGACAACGGAAAGGAAGAAGAACGGGTAGTTGATGCAGAAAAGGTAAACGCTTCTTCCTGTAATATGGTTGACCTGTCTGTAAGAATGTATCATTTGGAGGCGGAGGGTAAAATTGAGAATCCTGCGCCCGATTTGATAGTGGCACATTTATACTTGCAACACAGGATGCCTAATGCAAATGAGAATACCATTGTTGATTACAGAAGCTGGTTTGAGCAACAGCTTGAATTAGAACTGAATAATGATAGGAATTGGAAGAACATCAATAGATGGACGAATCTTTTAGATTATCTGTAAAAAATGCTATTTACCGCTCGGACCTTTCCGGGGAGCGGTGCAGCTCTGACTGACAGATGAGCTGCGGAAAGGAGGAGACTATGCCATTTGCAGTACAAACAAGTTATAGTCAAACATATCAGTATGGAAGATACAATTCTAAACCAGGTTATACAGATACTGCTTTTGACACAGAATTTATGGGGAAAGCGACTTCCCGAACCACTTCATCTAGTGATGGGAAGAATATCGGTATCATGACAATAGGAAGCAGAGGGTTCATTGCCGAATATGCCGGTTCTTCGACGGAGCAGGATCCGATCATAAAGGTTGGAGATTATGAGGTTCGAGTGAATGATGTTGACCCGAAGAATGCTACCGAGATAGAGATGTTCGCATTGACATCTTATATGGATGATAAGGGTCTCACAGATAATACAGGCATGAAGACCTTTAATAAGATGAGAGCATATTCATCTCAGGCTGAATATAACGGATTTTGTAATGGAATCGCTGATCCGATGGCAGCATGGTCACAAAATCGTGATTGGACTGCTATCTTACAGAATGCTAAAGAGACCTATCTTGCTATGCCCAAGGCTTATGAACATGGGTTGAAATGTCAGAATATCATAGACAGTCTGGTATCATGGAGTGATTTCAGAACATATTATAGTAATAGTACTTCAAAAACCGTAGATCTGTCGGATGCTATAAAGATGTTTGAAGATGCCAATAAGATATCAGCTCAGGAACTGAAAGAAGAAAAAGACTGGCGCGATATGTCCGCTGAAGAATGGGATAAGATGCTTGAGGGTGTTGATAATTATATTGACGCTTTTAAGGAACGTTTGCGTGAAATGAAGGAAATGCAGGACGAGGCTGCTCAAAAGGCGGCTATGGAAGCTGATCCGGAGATGAGGACAATTGCAGCATCATCTGCAGCTTTAGCTGTAGCAACGGGTTTTGATGCCGGAGCATCTTCTGAAACTGAGGAATCCGGTGAAGTTTCTGCGAAAGACGGCGTTGACCATGAAAAGAACTGGACAAAGAAGCTTAAGACCGATGATCAGACTGTTCTTATGACCGCAAAGGAAGCGCAGAAGATGGAGAGCAATGCTCTGTCAAAGTATCAGGAGATTCAGCTTGTTGGTACTACATCTGTGGGAGTGTCTTACACAAGTGCCGCTACAGAGTGCGCATCTGTTGATGAGGACGATAAAAAGGAAAAGGTCTGGACAATCACCTGTATAGGAGCAGACGGGATCAGCAGTAAAAAATGCCAGAACGGTAAAGTCCTTTCAAGCTGGGAACTAAAATACGAGTCGCCCGAAGATGCGAAGCGAGTTGATGACTTAATTGCAAGCTTCAAGAACGATGAGAACCTCAGATTTGCTGGAATGAAAGACTTTTGGACTAAGTTTTTAGGCGGAAACATATCCAAGGATGACCTTACATTTACAGGCGACGCCTGGGCTTGGATAAGGTAAAATGATAATTCTTTTCAAAAAGCCCCGGAAATTTTGTTTTCGGGGTTAATTTTTGTAAAGCTCTCTCCGATAAATAGATAGAAGATGACTATAACTGTCTTTTTGTGCATTGAAACGGATTTCAGTGTTTATCTACAAGGAGGTAGAGTGATATGGCAGGTATTAGTGGTGTTATTTCTGCATATAGGCAGCCAGATCAGATAAATAGAGGGTCGGAGCGTACATACGAATCGACTTCTTCTAAAGTTGCGTCAAGCAATTCTTCTAAGGAGAGCCAGACTTCTAAAGTTGAAACAAAAGGCTTTACTCCTATCGATACTAAAAGTTCCCTTGTACCCAAAGCAACCGAATATGGGAATACTATCGGTGATGTTAAGCTTTCCGATAAGGCAAAAGATTATTACAACCAGCTAAAGGGAAAGTTTCATAACATGGAGTTTATTGCTGTCAGCAAGGATATGAAAGCCCAGGTTCAGGCTAATGCGGCGGCTTATGGTAACGCAAATAAGATGGTTGTTCTTATTGACGAGGAAAAGCTTGAACGCATGGCTACGGATGAGTCCTTCAGGAAGAAATTTGAAGGGATTATCGCTATGTCACAGACGAAGATGGCTGAGGCAAAGAACAGTCTTACAAGTAGCGGAGCAAGTGTTAAGAACTTTGGTATGTCGGTAGATTCAAATGGTAAAGAGAACTTCTTTGCTACGGTAGAAAAATCTCAGGATCTACAGAAAAAACGCATAGAAAAGAAAGCGGCAGAAAAGAAGGCTGCAAAGCAGCAGGAAAAGAAGAAAGCAGAGAAGAAAGCCCAGGAAGAGCGGATTCAGAAAACAAAGGATAAAAAGGCAGAAAAGACAGACTCAGATAAAGAGGATGCTGAGGCTATTGATAACGAGGAATATATTACATTTGAAGCTAATTCTGTGGATGAACTCCTCTTTAAAGTTCAGAATTACTCATACAATAGTGCTGCTGGCAGAGTTATGACGGAGTCGGAGCGCATGGTTGGATCGAAGTTTGATATCAAGGGATAACGGAGGAATAAGAATGAGTGTTTCAGGTGTTGATTATTCAAGCTTTTTACATACATACGAAGCATACCGCATTCCCAAGGGGACAAAGGTACAAAATCAGGCTGGAGAAGAGGTCGTTTTATCGAATGAAGAGGATACCTTGGTTCTTACAGAGAAGGCAAGCAGACAACTTGTAAAGGATCGAAAAGATTATGTTGGAATGCTTCAGACTCAGGCTGAAATGGCTGCTGAAAAGACTCAGGAAGCTGCTACTGAAAGAATAGCAAAAGATCAGGCAAAGGCTATGGCTGTATTTCGTAGTCTGGCAAATGGAGATAATGTTCCCTCGTCAGATGAGCGTAGATTAATGGATTATGACTCTAAGTTATATCAAGCTGCAAAGGCTGCACAGGCTATGGCTCAGATGGCGAAGAAAAGAGCGGAATCAAAAGAGTCTGAATGGGATGAACGCGAGGAAGAGGAACAGAGGAAAAAAGAGAAAATACTTGGAGATGAGTCTAACGAAGCCGCTTTAGCAATAGGAAAAGGATGCCATGAGTTTAACGAGGCTATGAAAGAGAATATTGTAGAGGTAGATTCTTCAGATATTGACTTCTCATCGTTTAAAACCATGAGCCTTGGAGGCGTTACAGGCGCATATATTGATCTTTCGCTATAGACAAAAATAGATGGAAGTCAGAAAGCAAGGGATGATTTCCTTGAAAGGATACTAAGAAAGTCACGTATGTTTATAGCAAATCTTTAATAGAAATATGTAATCATTTAGTAAAGGAGGCTGATTTCATGTCAATAGGAATAAGTGGCGTATCACAGGTGGGAGCTAGCACGCAGTATGAGGCACCTGCTGTTAAATCAAGTGAAGACAAGCTTTCAAAGAAGGCACAGGATTATCTTGCAGATCTTAGAAGTAAGTATGGCGATTATGATTTTATTGTTGCCAACGACTCTGATGATAAGAAGGCGCTTGTAAAACAGAGCACAAAATCAACGTCTGTCGTATTCTCAACATCAGAGATGGAGAGAATGGCAAAGGATGAAAAATATGCAGCAGAGAAGCTAAAAAATGTAGATACAGCGGTCCGTGTTGGCAATAAGATTGCAGAAGGACAGGGAGTTACCTATGAGAAAGGCGGCGCACAGAGTTCCGGATTATATTCAATAAACAAAATGAGCAAAGCAGACAGAAGTGCTCTTGTGGATCAGCTTAAAGCAGATATGGAATCCAGAAAATCCCAGCTCATTGATCTCGTTCAGAAAACTTTATCTGGTCAGGTAGATAGTTTTGGTAAAGCATCCGATGAGAATAGCATTTGGAGAACTCTTGCAAGCGGTAAGTTTACTGTTGATGCAGCTACAAAGGCACAGGCTCAGAAGGATATTTCCGAAGACGGTTACTGGGGAGTAAAACAGACGTCTCAGAGACTGTTTGACTTTGCGAGTGCTCTTGCAGGTGATGATGTTGACAAGATGAAAGAGATGCAGGCTGCTATGGAAAAAGGCTATAAAATGGCCACAAAAGCCTGGGGAAGAGAACTCCCTAGTATCAGTAAGGATACGCTTGATGCAGCTAACAAACTATTTGACGATTACTATAGATCAAAGGAAGCACCTAAATCAGCAATAGAAGAATAAGGATATAAGGTTATATTTATCTAGATATAAAGAGCTCCGGAAACGGGGCTCTTTTGATGCGTAAAAGAATATCGTTTGTTATAATAAACCTTAAGAAACGTGATGATTTAAATATAATGCTGAAACGGGGTAAATGCTCCAACGTAGGTACCCTCCCACTCGCCTCGCTGATCTGAGATAATCTCCGTGGTATGTCCACACTCCGAAAACTATGGCCATAGTTTTCATAGTTCCCGGAGTATCAACTTTAGGAGGTTATCTTATGAGCAAATCAGCAGATCTCACCAAGCAACTTCGATATCAATGCTGGATCGAAGAAGTCAGGGCCTGTAAGGCGCGGCCTGCAGGTATGTCGGTAAAACGATGGTGCCTAGAGAATGGCATCAAAGAGCAAACTTACTATGATCACTTGCACCGGATCAAAGAGTATGCTATCGGTGCCGTTGATGAAATAGTACCTGAAACAGCGTTATCTGTCGCCGATAACGGATTGTTATCCACCCCGGCCGAAAAACCACAGACCTTTGTTGAATTGCCACTGCCGAAACCAGTAGCAAGGAACCAGCATTCCGTGAAGCTCACTTTAGGAAAAGCCACGATGGAAATCCCCGAGGACATTTCCGACGGATTTCTGATCCGATTATTCCGGGCTGCCAATCATGCTTAAGGATGCGGCCGGATTCAAGAAAGTGTATCTTGCAACGGGATACACCGACCTGCGGCGAGGAATCGAAGGGCTGGCTTCGATCGTCCGCTTTCAGTTCAACCTGGATCCGTATGACAAGGACACGATCTTCCTCTTTTGCGGCAAGCGGTGTGACAGGATAAAGGCTCTCATCTGGGAGGGAGATGGTTTCCTCTTATGCTACAAGCGTTTGGAAATCGGTGCCTTCAACTGGCCTCGGTCAGCAAACGAGGCCGTTGAAATATCAGAGGAGCAATATCAAGCTCTGATGATGGGACTGGAAATCATTGCAAAGCACCCGATCACAGAGCTGACAGATCCTCCAAAAGCAATGTAAGTATTGTGCAAAACGTAGAAAATAATTTGCCACCAAATGGCTGAAATACTGAGCCAATGGGTAGTTATCCACCTTCTGCCGGAGAAATGAGGATTGCTTTCCTACTTTTTTCTCAAAGCGGAACGGATTGTGGATAACAACTCCAAAAAGTCAAAGATTGGAATCGTTTCCTTGGCTTTTTGGAACTGTTATCCACCGTCATTTTGACGGTAAGGCGAATGCCCGAAAGTCGCATAACAGCGCTGTATTTGCTATAATTAGAACCGTTAGGAAAGGTTCTTGTTATGGCAATGATCTATACAGAAGAACAATTGAATACGATTGACAAGTCGCTGATCATTCAGTTGTTTCTTGCCGAGCAGGAACTCGTCCAAAAGCTTTCTGCGCAGGTAGAGGAACAGAATACCCAGCTCGCTCAGATGGATGAAAAGATGCAGCGCATCCTGGAACAGGTCGTTCTTTCTAACAAGGCGCGGTTTGGACGTTCATCCGAAAAGATGGATGATCCCAATCAGCTATGTTTCGCCGAAGTGGATGGCAACATCATCCTTTTCAACGAGGCAGAAGCGATCGCCGATCTTGAAGCACCCGAAGAGGATGAACCGAAAGTAAGATCCAGAGGCAAGAAGCAAGTCGGTAAAAAGGATCTGGATCTCAAGGGCATTCCGGAGATTCGCGTCGATCACTACATGACCGACGAAGAACTCACTGCTGAGTTCGGTGAAAAAGGCTGGAAACAACTCCCGGATGCGATCTCTAAACGGTATGCTTTTACACCGGCGAAAGTCGAAGTTGAGGTACATCACATCGGCGTGTATGCCGGTAAGAAGGATGAGACCCACATGGTAAAAGCAAAGCATCCCAAGGCATTGCTCCGTGGTAGCCTTGTCTCCCCAACTTTGGCAGCTGCCATCATGAACGGCAAGTATGTCAACGCGGCTCCCCTTGCGCGTATCGAGCGGGAAATGGAGCGTTATGGTCTTCCCATCACCAGACAGCAGATGGCCAACTGGATGATCCGGTTGGGCGAAGATTACATCGCCGTGATGTATGACTACCTTCATCAGCTTCTGTATGAATATCATGTCATACAGGCCGATGAAACACCGGTATTGGTAAACCGGGATGGCAGGCCGGCAGGATCGAAAAGCTGGATGTGGGTGTATCGATCGGGGTACATGCAGACAGATCATCAGATCGTTCTGTATGAATTCCAAAAGACGAGGAATACATCTCATCCCAGAGAATTCCTGCGGAATTACCAGGGAATCTGCGTTACGGATGGTTATCAGGTGTACCACACACTTGATAAGGAACTCCGGGATCTCACCATAGCAGGGTGCTGGGTGCACTGTAGGCGTCGCTTCTCAGAAGCGCAGGAGGTGCTTCCGAAGAATGCACGAAAAGGCACCGTTTCCTATCTGGTGATGAAGCAGATCCAGGCAATCTACCGGGAAGAGGGTAAGCTAAAGGACCTAACCTCCGAGGATCGATTGACGCAGCGACAAGTCGTGATCAAACCGCTTGTTGATGCTTTATTTGTGTACCTCAAACAACATGAGTCGGAAGTATCAAAATCTACCAAGCTTGGCGAAGCATTTACCTACGCGTTGAACCAGGAACCGTACCTGAGAGTGTTCCTGACGGACGGCGAGGTTCCCATCGACAACAATGCCAGCGAACGCGCGATCAGAGGTTTCTGCATCGGAAAGAAGAACTGGCAGGTGATCGATACCATAAATGGTGCAAAGACATCGGCTATGATCTACAGTATCGCAGAAACCGCCAAGGCGAATAATCTGAAGCCTTACGAATACTTCCGCTATCTACTCGAAGTCATTCCGGAGCACATGGAAGATACAAACCGAGACTTCCTTGAAGATCTGTTGCCTTGGTCACCAAAGCTCCCCGAGAGTATCCGAAAGCCACTAAAATGATACATGATATCACAGTGGCTTTAAAAAACGAAGGTACCGACTATGGAGCATTTACGAAACGGGAAATAGACAAATGAAGCTAATAGTGAGTAACAGCAAAGGAAAAATTAGGGAATAAGTTTAGAGGAGTCCGTATGAAAAAGAAAAGTATGGCATTAAGTGCGTTTATAGTCTTTTCTCTACTGATGGCAGGATGTGGCAATCAGACTCTGCCGGTAGCAGAAGGAAATAATAATCCGGAAGCAGAAAGTACGGAAGTTGTATCTGAGCCTTCAAAAGAGGAATTTGAAGCAGATAGTGTATCGGCTACAGGCCCTTATGGAGAGATATCTGTCAGTCTGCCGGGAGACTGGGATTCAGAGGAAGCTCCTGTTGACAGTGATAAGATGATGTATGGACTTTACGGACTTATTTTAAAGCCGCAGAGTGCGTCAGGTGGACAGATTGAGTTGTTCTGCTCTGATAGTTTTGGTGTATGTGGGACGGGACTATCGGAAGAAGAAACTATTCTTGGCGGAGATACAGCTCATATAGGAACTTTTGACGATCACGAGCACTGGGACTTTATTACATTTAACAATGGTAGTCCTCAGATAGTAGCACAACACACAGACTGCTCTTCGTGGACAGATGAAATGTGGGATGAGGCTATGGAAATTCTTGATACCATGAAGTTTGATACATCTAAGATCGCAGGTGGTATTGGTCAGTATATTCCAGAGTCCGAAGAAGATGCGATTGCCGTTATGATGAGTGTAACTGATGTAACGCCTAGCGGCTTAACGGTTCATTTCAGACAGTATGATAAAAGGGATACAGAAGAACTTACCTATGGTCAGTCGTACACATTGCAGGTGCAAAACGGGGATTCATGGGAAAACGTACCTATGATTATCGACAACGGAGCTTTTACAGATGAAGGATATATTCTTCCTAACGAAGGAGAAGCAGAAATGGTAACGGACTGGGAGTGGCTCTATGGAAAGCTTTCACCGGGGACATACAGGATTACAAAAACTATATCTGATAGCAGAGCCGTTGGAAATAATCCTTTGTATTTTCTTACTGCACAGTTTTATATTGCTGGATAGGAGGTGGTTTGGTGAAAGTCTACATACCAGAAGGAGACAAAACGCACCTTGGTTTTAGGTTCCCTGGACCTTTATCTGTTGATAAAGAAACAGAGTTAGTTAAGAGATTTCTTTTAGAAAAAGGCGTTGAGATTGGGAAATCCGAGATGATGCCAGAATGTGATATTTATAAGTGCAAGCTTGGCGAGTATGGCTTTGAGTTATGCGTGGACCTTGATTATGGCTGCACCATCTTAGCAGATGAAGATACAGTTGCCACTCTTGAAAAATTACTGTCTGAAGCGTAGGAGGAGCATGACATGGGATTATTTGGGCCGAAGAAGTACATATATCTTTCTGTATGCTTTGAGAGCGGCGGGAAGACATATTGCTATCTTACAAAGGATAAGTACATAAAGGTTAACGAAGTTGTAATGGTTCCGGTACCAAATGAGTCTGACAAGAATCATATGTAAAAAGTGTCCTTACAGAGATATGTCATGATTGGGGATGATGGTAGATGTCAAATGAAAAGTTTTGGATAGCATATGAATATGACCATGAGAATATGACGGCTGAACATGTTTATAGGTACAATAGAGGGCTTATGGAGAGAAAGAATCCTGACGGAACATGGCATGAAGAAAGAGAGGCTCTGTGTATATTCTGTGGTGAAGACTGGGATTATGAGGATATTACAGAGGAAGAGGCGAATCAGATAGTTGTGAAGTACTAGGGGTAATGCTATGGCAAAACTGAAAGCAGGAGATACAGCTTATATTATTGAATCCAATAGGATTATTCGAGAAGTAGAGATAAAAAACTGTTCCGGAGGCATGTATCTTATACGGTTCAAGGATTCTGGTGGTGGTATAAAAGTGAAAGAGCACAGACTATTTGTCTCTAGGGATGAGGCAGAGGCATCTATATCAACAGGAGTAAAAGCAAAAAAATCACCATATGATTATATGTAGTCGGAGGTTAAATAATGTATGGCGGGACAGGGTTATTTTGAAGACGTCATCAAAGATAGGTTTGATGACGAGATATTTAACGAATTGGCAAGCTATATTGAGGAGCATCCTCAGGAACTTGAAGGAGATTATCAGGAAATCGAAACTCCTGATGAGGCAGAACTGGATAGTTATTCTATCAAGGTTATTCATCCTACGATGGGGGACGGTGATAGGATTGACCTCGAAATATTAGTAGAGGCATCTATCTATGTTTATGAGACTATTAGAAATTACAGGCATGACGATGACACTTCTGAGTGGTATCGTCTGGAAGGCTATGTGGTTTTTGACGATGAGCTAAAGGATTTTCATATTGAAAACATTGAAAAATACTGTGGAAAGAAGAATTTATCGCGAAACAAACTCGATAACAATCTTGTACCAGTGATTCCGAAAGCTGAATTTGATAAAGCTGCTACGGAAATTCTTTCAATGTATTATCCGGAAGCATTGGCGGAACCGATGCGCATAGATGTCAATGAACTTGCAAGACGGATGGGTCTTAAGGTTGAGGAAGTTCAGATTACCCATAATGGTGGGGCGTTCGGAGAAGTATTTTTTGCTGATATGGAAACCACTTATTATGATGATGAAGTTGGAGATTATAAATCAAGACGGGTTAATAAGGGAACTATATTTTTGGATCCGAAAGTATATTTCATGCGTAATATCGGCTCCAAGAATAATACTGTTGCACACGAGTGTGTTCATTGGCATTATCATAAGAGGTTCCATGATTTCATAAGGCTTTACACTGAGAAGGGTAACTATCATTACTGCTGGACAAGAGAAAGCGCTAAAAAGAAAGACAAATGGGAACCCTTGGATTGGATGGAATGGCAGGCAAATGGAATAGCTCCAAGACTGCTTATGCCATACGAACCAGCTAAGAGGAAAGCAGAGGAACTGATTTCAGGATATAGGAATAATTCACCAGAAGCATCTGATACTGAAATCTTGCAGAGTGTGATATTTGATTTTGCAGCTTTCTTTGATGTATCAAATGTATCTGCAAAACTAAGACTTATCGACCTTGGATATGAAAAAGCCCAGGGAATTTATACATATGTCGATGACAGATTTATTGGTAATTATTCATTTAAAGAAGGAAGTTTGAAGAAGGGACAGACCTTTGATGTAAGTTTCCTTGATTTTTCCATTGCATGTATATCTAATCCCAAGCTACAGGAGCAGGTAGCAAAGGGATATTACGTATTTGTGGATAACCATGTTTGTATCAGAGACCCCAAATATGTAATGAAAATGGGCGGTCAGCTTGTACTCACTCACTACGCAAAAGAGCATATGGATGAGTGTTGTCTTGTCTTTGACAGGCAATTTGATCAAAGCCGCTATAGCACCTACGAGTATATGCAGGATGCTATGTATGCCAAGGCCGTTGCAGAATATTGTTCTATCGTATCATTTAATCAATGCCCGCTAAATGCAGAGATAGAGGATGCTGCAGAAAGACTTGCGGCTATGAAGGCAGATGCCGAATGGGAAGATGACGCATTGGATTCTATGCCGGGAAGTTTCCCTAAATCCTTGAGTTTCCTTATGGACAAGAGAGGGATTGATTCAGAAGGACTTGCAGAAAGAGTGGGATTAGAAAAGAGCCAGATACAGAGGTGGTTGCGTGGCACTGTAAGTATTTCAGTAAAAAACCTTGTTGTACTGAGCATAGGGATGAATCTTCCGCCATCAGTGAGTGAGAAGTTTTTACAATCAGCAGGTGCTCCTCTTAGAATCTCAAATCCAAACGAAATGATTTACAGAAAGATTCTGGAGACTATGTATGATTTTGATGTTGAATATTGTAATGCCCAGCTTATGGAAATGGGATTAGAAGCTCTTACAAAATAAATAAATTTTTTTAAAACACGGCGTGTTTCGAGAATATGATATTGATAAAGCGGTTTATGGAGAAAAACATCTCTGTAAGCCGCTTTTTTCGTGACACGGCGTGTTTCGAAAAGGGTATTTTATTATGCTATGCTCGTATCATCAAAAGAGAGATACAGCGCTGAACTCTTGATTATATGCAGTTTATAGAATTGTTTGCTGGAGGTGGTGGCATGTTAAAAGAGTTTAATGATAACAAATTGGTAGTTACTTGTCCCAAGTGTGGGAAGGTTCTGCTTAGGGCGGATAATGGTGATATTGAAATTATCTGCACTAATACAAAGTGTTTAAAGAAGTGGAATGTTTTTATTAAGAGTGGACAGATTCGCTATGAAGCTGTAGAAAAGCAAGAGAACGCGTCTTAATGTTTTTTTGAAAGTGTCGGTTGACTTACGCGAAGAACAATGATAATATAGTCTCATCAGATTTCGGGTAACTTACGCGATAAACAAGTCAAGAAGGAGGAATGGAACACATGGAAAGAATACAAGTTTATCCGCCGGATGATATAAAAGAACTCTTAGAGAACGAGGCAAAATTAAAGAAATGTAGTGTCAGCGAGCTAACTGTGGAGATATTACAGAAATACTATGGTAAATATTCCGAAGAGGAAAAACCTCCAGTTCAAGCGTTTTATGATGACATATTCAAAGAGGTAGAGACCTTTATTGAATTAAAAATCAAGGAAAAGGATGCGGATCCTGATAGAGACATTGAATTTGATTTGCTTACAGCTTCTGAAACCTTTAGAAAAATACACATGGTAGCAGATGGCAAACCGGCGATGAATAGAGCGACTGTAGGAAGATTGTTTTCTTCTAATGTTAAGAATGGATGGGGGATTTATAGAAGAGTTGAAGCTATAAAAAAGCCAGACGGAGAGCCTAAAAGAAGCGTTAATAGAGCACAAATGTATAGGATAACAAAATAAGAGGATGGATAAGGGATAAGATAAATCGAAAATATGTTCGTATTCATATTGATGTTTTTAGACTTAAATGAAATAGTAAATTCCAGTTTCAAAAACTTTCGATAAAATGCGGATTTAAATTCCGATTTTGCACCTTAACAACTTCATATTTTTGCCATATAATGAGCCCATAAGCACCCAGTTTCTTGTCTTTTTGCATGCTAATGGGGCACCTGGAAAATAGTGTGCGAGACTAAATTCCACATGCCTTTTGTGTAAGACTAAATTCTGGTGCAGTGAAATCTGCCTGTGCTTAAAACTATTTTATTTCAACAGGGCTGGACATAGCATTACTTCATCTGGGGCTATCAATTCTAGGCCCAATGCTTTATGAATCTTATTGTCCAGGAGTAAAAGAGATAGTTCATATGGGCTGTGCTCATTGAGACTGTCTCTTTTTTCGCTATTTATGTGATTCATCATAAGACGAACCTTATCTTGATCAAGGTCTGCAAATGAGCTTCCCTTTGGTCTTATATACCGTATGTACTCATGATTCTTCTCACAAGCTCCTTTCTGCCAAAAGCAGTAAGGATCACAGTAGAAAACAGTAGTTACCTGAGTACCATCGCTGAGGTTTTCCATGGCTTCACGAGCTGCAAATTCAGAGCCGCCATCTGTAAGTATTACAGGAAACAGCTTCTTGAAGGAATCTACACCAAGAACACTTTTAAGCCAGTCAAACACAGCCACGACGCATTCCTGAGTCTGATGATCCATAAGGAACATAAGCATCAGATTACAGTTTCGAAATGTGAAGGTTAAAATGACCTTTTCTTCACCTTTCATTCCTTCTACGCAATCCATCTCAACTACATTCATATTTGGGTTTTCTTTCATGAATTTAAGAAAATCTTCGTAGTTGTGTTCCTTGCGATAGGAACGATCTCTGGCGCTTGTCTGAGTAGCTTTCTTCCGCTTTTTGTATCTGACTGCACGCCTTAGATCTCCATTGCGTACTTCAAAAACGCTATCATTGATATAGGAGTATAGAGTTCTTCTTGAACAGCCTAATTCCTCTGCATGAGTTGCGTAAACATGTCCTATGGACTGATGTTTGTCTCTGATAAGAGGAACAAGTATATCATTCATTGCCTGTATGCTTTCAGGTGTCTGATTGATTCCGGTTCTACAGTCAACAAGAACACTGCGGTATTCATCATGAGCATACTTTGAAGAATAGAATTTCCTTGGCATGAGGCAGCTTATCTTTTTGCCACAGCCATTGCAGACATATGGAGGCTTTTTAAGTTTCTCGCATTCAGCAGTTTCATAACCTGGGCAAACATCTATGCATCTGAAATCCGGGCGACGGCATATCTTGCATTTGATACCGCACTGTTCGTCGCATAGACATACTATTTCACAGTTTTTTCTGTGAATGCATGGTGGATTGGTATATCCAGCATCAGGCCTCTCCTTGGTCTTAGAATGAAGCCTTACCTCCTTGGAAATGGTCGAAGGATCCTTTCCAATGGTTCTTGCTATTTCAGCAAAAGTTTTATTATTGGTAAGACCTTTCTCTATTTCTACTCTTTGATCATAAGTTAAGTGTTTCTGATTGCCATTATTCATAATTATCTCCAATCTGCACAGGCAGGCAATCAGCTGCCCGAACATTATATAGAGATAAATATCATAAGAGCAATATGGCAAAAATATATGTGTAAGAGTTACTTCTAGACCTCTAGAATTTACTCTTGCAAACTGGAATTAAAATATACATTTAAGTTTTGATGTTTTTAGCATAAAGATGTATATTAATAGCAGAACAAATGTTCTATATGTGATCAGCAGGAGCGTATAGCAGATAGTGCGGTTCCACATGGTTTTGTGCTATCCCACCCTCGATAGAGGAGTACAGAACATAGGCTGCTATAATTCATTGACGGATTTGTTTCCCTTTGCCGTCCATGTCATTGAAAAATAATGATGATGGAGGTGAGAAGTTGATGAAAGTTGTTACCAGGGGTAAGTTTGTTTGTTGCCCTAAGTGCGGTACCCGTGCCACAGTAACAGAAGTTGGTATGGATAGATTTATTTGTAAGAACAAGGATTGTAATGCAAGATTTGGAGGCTGGGTAGTAGATGGATTTGTCGTAACATATGAGGAAAAAAATAACGAAGACGAAGACATTCTCAGCAAGTTTGAAGCATGTAGAGGCAAGCTTCAGATACTGAATTCACTTATTTAATTGAATACTGAAATGAGGATTATCGTGACAGAACCGTAAGGTCGACGAGAAATCCAAGAGTTTGTTAAGAGCGAGATGCACTTAATCAGCTAACAAGGATGACCTTCATTAAGAAGGCATACGGCTGTTAAGGATAGCACAGAGCCTGCAAAACGGAGTGAACACCTATATTAGGTGATCTGTTTTGCAGGCTCTTTTTTTGTTCCTCCGTTTTGCGGCTCTTCCGAGGAAATTGGAAGAGGCGTTGTACAGAGAATTTTATTTATAACTCATTTTTCCATATTTACCTCGGAAAAGTTTTTCCGGAGTTCCGGATTAGGGCGAATTGTGCCCCACAACCCAGTAGGAGGTAAAGAAAATGAGAAAACAGTTTATTTTTGATCCACAGAAGGAGACAGCATCAGCTTATCTTACAAGGATGTCTCCGGTTCTTGGCGCTTTAAGAAATGACGGCGCTTCCGTTGCAAATCAGCAACTTGTATCTTCCATTGGCTCAGAGGAGCAGAAAGAAATCGAAAACGAAATGTGCAAAGCATTTGAAAAGACTATTTGCACTGAAACAAGACGTGTTATCAAAATGACACCCGGTAAACTGGATGATTATGAGGATGATTATAAGAATGAGCTCAGAATAGACATTCTCAAAGAAATCCACAAGTTCAATAATCCTGCATACTTAGAGGGCACTCAGACATATTCTATTGACGCTTTTGTCAGGGCAAGAACCCGCGGCGTGACCAAAAAGATTATTGGAATGAAGCGTGAACGTAAGGAATATCAGATGAAGAGGGAAAGTCATGTGAAAAAGATTATGGCAGCTCTTCATATGGAAAATGGAAGTACTGTATTCAAGGTGGAAGACATTTTCAAGAACCAGCACTTGGCGAATGATTCTATGGAGCTTTCTATGGATCAGATTTGGGATGTAATGGCTGCTATGGAAGATGCTTCATACCTTGAAGACTTAACGGATTATGAAGCAAATTATAAAGAGAAGAAGTTCGACTCGGTTGAGCAGCAGGAGATCATTAAGGAATTTATGAAAGACATGTCAGCTTACCCTGAGTATGAGATGTATATTTACCGCCAGTCACTTCGCCTTAGACTGGATGAAACCACAAACAAAGAGATTGCCTGCGATAGGAGATTGATCGATATGTGCAAGGCAGCCCCTGAGGCTTGTGACAAAGTTATCTACGAGAGAATTGTCATTGAAAGGCCTAAGAGTGGGATTGCTCCTAACTCTGAGTTTGAAGAATATGTTTCTACAACATATATAGAAACCACCTACAGAAGAATAGACAGGAATATCAGAAGTGCTTTTGTAAAAAAGAGCCTTGATGAAACAGATATGCTGGCAATTCTTAATCATTTAATCAATATGTAAACTTGAAGCCCTGGCTGAAAATGCTAGGGCTTCTTTGACGTCAAAACGACGTCACAATGATAAGAGACCTGACGTCAGATTGACGCTTTGACCCTATTTTGAGAACTGTAAACACACTGTGGATACTGTCAAAAGCATTGATTTTATTGGCTTTAATCCCCCTCGCCACAAATGTTCGTTGTACTTATTGGACTGGTAATCGTATTTAAAGAACAGATCTCCGGTATCGTAGAGGATGTGTTTAAGACCATCAGAGAGGACACACGTGTTATCACGAACTAAGGGGTACCTCACAGTTTATCTGTCTTTGACTATCATGATCATCATGTCTCTTATCCTGGTGCTCTTTCAGGGCGCCAGGATCGGAGCAGTAAAGATGAAAACAGAGTGCACGGCGGACACTGCCATGAACTCGGCGCTTGCGGAGTACAACAGAAAGCTTTATGAGCAGTACGGACTTCTTTTTGTTGACACCTCCTATGGTACGGATTATCCATCCATCATAAATACTGAGGAACACCTTGCCTACTATGTGAAAAAGAATCTGGACAGGAAGCTTGGAGGCAAGTTCATAGGGGCCAGCAGTGTCTTTTCCATGTATCTTAAAGATCTTCATATTACCGGAAGCTCTTTTGCCATGGATAATAACGCAGCTGTACTAAAGCGCAATATTCTTGCCTATATGGCATCTGAGCCAATTGAGGGACTTTTGTCTGATGTGACAGGGAATGTGGATATGATCGAAGAAAGCGCCCTTACTACCACTGACGTGGAAGAGATGGCCAGAGAAAATCAGGAGCTTATAGATTCCTTCGAGCTTCCTACCATTATCAATGAAGAGGGTGAGGAAGAGGAGCTGTCGCTGGGAAATCCTGCAGATGCAGTGCACTCACTAAAGGGAATCGGAGCGCTGAACCTTGCAGTTAAGGATAAAAGCGCCATATCAAAACAGCGGGTGGATCTTGGCAGCTACTCCTCAAGAAGAAAGCTAAACAAAGGTACAGGACTCGATGATCAGGAGGATATTTCTTTTACGGAGAATCTTCTTTTAGAGCAGTACTACTACGAAAAATGTTCAAGGTACCTTGAAGAGATGGATAAAGCTCTTTTGAAATATCAGCTTGAGTACCTTTGCTTTGGTTTTGACAGCGACTTTGACAATCTGGACAAGATGGCTTCAGAGCTTTTGTTTATCAGGGAAGCAGCCAATATGTTATATCTCTTTAGCTGCGAGCCAAAGGTTGCTGAGGCTGAGGCGGTAGCAAGCGCTCTTACGGCCATACTGTTTGTTCCTGAGCTGAAGGACCCTGTTAAATATTCGATCCTCTTTGCCTGGACTTTCGCTGAGAGTATATCGGATCTTAACATTTTGTTTTCTGGAGGGAGAGTTCCGCTTTTTAAGAGCGATTCCACCTGGAGGCTGAGCCTCATGAACATGCTGTCTTTTAGGGATCATCTTGGTGGAGGCGATCTTGGAGAAGGGCTCTATTACAAGGACTACCTCCGGGCAAGACTCTTTTTGGTTTCCCCAGACCTAAAGATAAAAAGGATGGCAGACATAATTGAAATGGATTTAAGAAGGACGGAAGGGAATGGGAATTTTAAGATCGACCACTGTCTTGATGTCTTTCGGGCAGAGATCCATGTGGGGACAAGATGGGGATATGACGTAAAGATAGAAAGGATATACGGTTATGAGGAGTAGGGAAAAGGGGCTTCGCGGATCTATGACAGTTGAAGCCTCCATGGCACTGCCGCTTTTCATATTTTTCTTTGTGAACATCATGACTCTTTTCAACATACTAAAGGTACAGGTGGATATCGAAGCTGCTCTGCACCAGACTGGGAGCGAGCTGACACTTAGGGCATTTGACCTTAGGTTTGGAAAAGAAAGGCTATCAGGAGATGATGATAGCGGATCTGTTGATGCTATCGCAGGAGCTGGGGGCATCGTCTACGCCAGAGAGAAAATACGGAAGTATCTTGGAGATGGGATAGATAAAAGCTGCATAAGTGGCGGATTTGACGGCATTAGTTTTTTGCAGTCCCAGGTTCTTCTGGGCAATGACATTGTTGACCTGGTCATGGACTACAAGGTTCATCCTATGATACCAGTGATCGGCTTTAAGGAAATTCCTGTGGAGGGCAGATTTTATGGCCACGCATGGACTGGATATGACATCAGTATGGGACTTGTCACTGAGGGCAGTGAAGAAGAAATGGTGTATGTCACAGAGAACGGTGAAGTTTACCACAAGGATGTGGACTGTATGCATCTGAAGATAAAGGTGGAGAGTGTGGACAAAAAAGACTTATCTCACCTAAGAAACAGGGACGGAAAGATATACTACGCTTGCGAATACTGCGGCGGAAACGTCGGAGCAGGGAATGTGTTCATCACAGGTTTTGGCACCAGGTATCACACAAGCGTAAGCTGCCCTGGTCTTAAAAGAAAGATCTACACCATACCAATTTCTGAAGCAGTGGGAAAGCGCCCCTGCAGTTCCTGTGGCTAAGAAAGGAGCAAGAATGATTTTTAAGATAGGCATTTTGATAATTTTTGTCATTTCTTCTATAGAAGATATCAGAAAAAAAGAAATACTCCTATGGGAGATACTTGCCTGCGCCATTTTGTCAGTGGTGGCAGTGTTCATGTCATTTTACAAGGCAAGTCCAGATATTATAGATATTTTATTGTCACTACTGCCCGGGGCTTTATTGCTTTTATTATCCTTTATCTCAAGAGAGGGGATTGGATATGGAGATGGGCTTATTATCCTGGCAGCAGGACCTGCCCTTGGGTTTTATGATCTCTTGACCACGCTTATGACAGCAATAATTCTGAGCGGACTCTTTTCCGGAATCCTGCTTATCTTTAAAAAGGCGAAAAGAAAGACGAGGATAGCCTTTGCACCCTTCCTTGTTGCAGGATGCGCCGTGGCAACAGCATTGGGCTATGGAATTGGGGGATGACAATGAAAAGGTACAAAGGATACATGACGCTTGAAGCGTCGCTCTTAATGCCAATGGTGATCTGCATCCTTGCGCTTCTTATCTACTTTACATATTACCTGTACGGAAGGTGCATCATTTCTGAGGATTCATATATCCTTGCTTTCAGAGCCACAATTTCTGATAAGGGCGGCTCACCTTATGATCCTGAAGGATATGTTTTTGAAAAAGCAAGTGACGTGGCAGGGAAAAAGTATTTTGGCAGCGAAAAGCCGCAATTTGTCCCTGAGACAAATGGAAAAGACGTTCGGGTAGTTGGAAAGAGCGGTACCCGGCACAGGGCAATGGGGAGATATTTCTTAAAGCCATCTGGCAGCTGGGGATTTGAGGCAGCAGGAAGAGCTACAAAGAGGCAATACACCAGACACATCAGGATCCTTACAAGGCTTAGCGACCTTGGGAGAGAACTAACAGATTTAGGAGAGTAACTATGGAATACAGATATTACAGAGAGTTAAAGCATAATTATCTTGTCTTTGAAGACCAGGGAAAAGAGACTGAGGATGAGAGGTACCAGTACAAGATACTTGAGAGTGGAAGGATTAAAAATCTTGTGCCCTGTGCCCAGAGAAATATCAATGGGGACAAGTTCTTTTACTATGAGATAAATTCCATGCAGAACTTAAGAGACAGGTTTGGCTCTAATAAGATGGGAAGTGAGCAGGTGAAAAGGCTTCTTTCTGATATAAAGAAACTCATGGATGGTCTTTCTGAGTTTTTGCTTGGGCAGGAAGGAATAGTCTTTAACATCCAAAGCGTTTATACAGACTTAGCAACTGGGGACTTTAGGTTCATATACTGTCCATTCTATGATGAGAAAAAGAGCTTTTCAGATTTTGCCCTTCAGCTCCTTGAGATAGTTGATGAGGGAGATACAGAGGCTACAGACCTTGTCTATAAACTTTGCGAGGAAAGCGCAAAGAGTGGGGACTTCATATATGAAGTTATAGAAAACGTCACAGAAGAGGCGCCTGATGAGGCTGCAGCTGAAGAGGTAGTGTATAAAGAACCCGTAAGGGAAGAGATTTCCTACGAGGAGGATCTATTTGAAGAGGAAGAAAAGGAAGTTTCAGCGGTTAAAGATTCAAGGCTTCAAAGAGCTAATAAGAGACTTTCCGGGAAACTGCAGCTTTTCTTTTCCCTGATGTTTGCTCTGCTGGTGGGAGCCATGGTCTATATCAGGATGAACTATATCCTGTCCAGCGAGGAAAATGTACTGTCCATAGTTGTAATGGTGATTTCTGCTATCACAGGTGCGGTAGCTTTGATAGGCGGTTTTAAGGACATGAAAAAGACAGCTCCTAAAACTGGTGTTGAAAGCCAGGATGAAGATGAGGATGATTATGCTGACGACTTTGATGAGGAGGATTCTTTTTACGAAGCTAAGGAGCCTGTTGTAGAAAATGTGCACAGCACCAGAAAAGTAAGTGAAGAAATAAGTTCTTTTGCCCCAAAATCAAAGCCTGAGGGCGCAACAGTTGTCCTTGATCATGATAGGAGCGGGGAGCTGGCGCTATTTAGCAGAAACCTTGATAAGACGGTAAGGATTCCGCTTGAGAGCCTTCCCATAACTATTGGAAAGATGGAAGAATGCGTTGATATGAAACTTAGCGACCCTTCTGTATCCAGAATGCACTGCAGGATCGAGGAAAAATCAGGCAGGGCCTTTGTTCGCGATCTCGGCAGTACCAATGGCACGTTCAGAAACGGTCTTAAACTCAAACCACAGGAGAGCGTCATGATCGAGGAAGGCGATGAAATAAGAATAGGCAGAGTCTGTTTTGATTGTAGATAGCCTCATGTGGTATTATAATACCAGTATCAATGGGGAGGGGTTCTCATGAAGGTTAATATCTATTACGGCGGCAGAGGGATCATCGATGACCCAACGCTCTTTGTAATCTCACAGATCACCACAGTTTTACAGGAACTTAATGTAAAGGTACAGCAGTACAATCTCTATGAGCAGAGAAATGGCATCACTGCCCTTCCAAACACTTTAAAGGATGCGGATGGGATCATTTTGGCGTCCACAGTTGAGTGGTTTGGTATTGGCGGCTATATGATGCAGTTTTTGGATGCCTGCTGGCTCTATGGTGACAAGGACCGGATAAAAGAAATCTATATGGCGCCGGTAGTAATGTCTACAACCCATGGAGAGCGCGAGGGAATGCTCAGCCTTGCCAGTGCCTGGGAGATGCTCGGCGGACTTCCCTGCGATGGCATGTGCGGATATATTGCAGATACCACCAAGCTTGAGAACAGCCCTGAATATATCAAGATAATTGATAAAAAGACTGAGAATATCTACAGGACTATCAACCAGAAGATGCCAGTATTTCCTGCCAGCAACCAGGCAGTTATAAATAAGGTCGGCGTATCACAGAGCATGGACCTTACCCCTCAGGAGTCTGAGCAGTTATCAGAATATGCATCAGACGACAAGTACGTTAAGAAACAGAAAGAGGACCTTCAGGAGCTGGCCAGCATCTTCAGGGACAAGATGGGACAGGAAGAGGCGTCTGGCAGTTCTGACGAATATGTAAAGACATTGAAAAAGAAATTTACCCCAGTGGCAGGTGTATCAGCCAGGTACAAGATTTCTTTTTCCGACAACGCAAAACTAAAGCCGGTTGTTATTGACGTGGATAACAGCAAGTGTGACTGCCGCGTCGGCGATGAGGATGGATGCGATGTAATGCTGGGAGCAGACCAGAGGACCTTTGAGGATATCCTTGAAGGCAGGATGACATTCCAGAGGGCGTTTATGGCTGGAAGCATCAAACTAAAGGGCGACTTCAAGCTTCTTAGGAGTCTGGATCAGCTTTTTGACCTTATGGCAGAATGACAATTGGGGACAGAGACATGCAGGATAACAGTGCAGCACAGGTTACTTACTGGGAGAACCAGGAGAGGATCTATAAAAGATCCTATGTGAGTATTGCGCTACTTTGTATAAATGTGATTGCTTTTCTTCTTAGCAATACAGTGATGCTGTGGATGTATGAAAAAGGCGCAATGGTTACGGAGATAGTTCTAAGAGACGGGCAGTATTACCGGCTCTTTACAGCCATGTTCCTTCACGCAGATCCTCAGCATTTGTTCAATAATATGATGATGCTGTTTATTGTTGGAGCTATAGTAGAAAACTATACGGGACATGCATTCTTCATTTTCATGTATTTCCTTTCGGGTCTTTTTGGAAATATGATATCCATGGCTTATGAGATAAATCATTCCCTGAGCTGGATATCTGTGGGAGCCAGTGGAGCTATCATGGGGCTTGTGGGTTTTGTGGTAGTCTGGATCATAGTCAATAGAAGGTCCTTTATCAGAAACAGAGGAATGCTTCTAAGACTTCTGTTTTTGGCAGCTTTTGTTATATATGCATGTTTTTTCCAGGCTGGAGCCAATACGGCAGCTCACCTTGGCGGTTTTGTAACCGGCTTCGTGCTTGGAGTGATAAATATAGTACTTCTTAAAAATCAAAAGGATATGGAGGGCTTGGCATAATGGACAGCTGTATTTTCTGTAAGATCGCAAATGGAGAGATTCCATCTAACACAATATATGAGGATGATAAGTTCAGGGTTATCCTGGATAATGGCCCTGCTACAAAGGGACATGCACTTGTGATTCCAAAGGAGCACTATGCCAATCTGTTTGAAATGCCACAGGACCTTCTTGCAGACGCAGCAGTAGTTGCCAAGAAGGTTGCTACAAATATCAAGGAAAAGCTTTCCTGTGACGGCTTAAACCTGGTGCAGAACAATGGAGAAACTGCAGGACAGACAGTAATGCATTTCCATCTTCATATCATTCCAAGATATGAAAATGATGGTCAGCACATTTTGTGGAACCCCACAAGTCCTTCAGCAGAGGAGCTTGTAGAAGTTAAGAACACTATTGTTGGAGCCTGACGGGAGAGTCTATGCGTACCTTGGAAGTATCAGAAGTAACAAAAGCAGTAAAAGAGCTGTGCATAAAGGCAAACCACAAGCTGGCACCAGATATGGAGAAGGCCATCTTAGATGCTGGTAACAGGGAAGAGTCTGAGCTTGGAAAAAAGATCCTTGGTCAGCTGAAAGAGAACCTTGATATAGCTGAAAATGACATGATACCGATCTGCCAGGACACTGGAATGGCGGTGTTTTTTGTAAAGGTTGGTCAGGATGTCCATGTTACTGGCGGAAATCTGACCGATGCCATAAATCAGGGCGTCAGGGAAGGCTATACAGAGGGCTTTTTAAGAAAGTCTGTTGTTGAAGACCCTATTATAAGAAAGAATACAGGAGATAATACACCTGCCATTATTCATTATGACATCGTTCCAGGTGATAAGCTTACTATCACTATTGCGCCAAAGGGCTTTGGAAGTGAGAACATGAGCAGAGTGTTCATGCTAAAGCCAGCAGATGGTGAAGAGGGTGTCAAAGATGCTATTGTCCAGGCTGTAAAGGACGCAGGTCCTAATGCCTGCCCACCAATGGTAGTTGGTGTGGGCATTGGCGGAACATTCGAAAAGTGTACTCAAATGGCAAAGGAGGCTCTCACTCGAGAAGTGGGAAAAGAGTCAGACCTCCCTCATATAAGGGCTATGGAGCAGGAAGTTCTTGAAAGAATAAATAAAACTGGAATAGGCCCAGGGGGACTTGGTGGAACGGTGACTGCTCTTGCGGTAAACATAAATACTTTCGCAACTCACATTGCCGGACTTCCAGTGGCAGTAAACATCTGTTGCCACGTAAACAGGCACGCATCTGTAACTCTTTAAATAGATAGTAAAAGGACCAATAATGGATAGAGAGATCAAAGCTCCAATAGATAAAGAAATCACCAAGACACTTAAGGCTGGTGATATGGTTTATATAACAGGTACAATCTACACTGCAAGGGATGCTGCCCACAAGAGAATGGCAGAGGCTCTTTCTGCTGGTAACAGCCTTCCAATAGATATGAAGAACAACGTCATATACTATATGGGACCGTCTCCTGCAAGGGAAGGCAGGCCCATAGGTTCAGCAGGTCCTACAACAGCAAGCCGTATGGATAAGTATGCTCCTGATCTTTTAGATCTTGGCCTTGGTGCCATGATAGGTAAGGGCAAAAGAAATCAAACCGTAATAGATGCTATCGTCAGGAATGGCGCTGTGTATCTGGCTGCAATTGGCGGAGCGGGAGCTCTTTTGTCAAAAGCAATAGTAGCTTCTGAGGTAGTAGCCTACGATGATCTTGGAACTGAGGCTATAAGAAAGCTTCAGGTAGAACGGTTCCCTGCTATAGTTGTAATTGATTCAGAGGGCAGCAACCTTTACGAGACAGCAATCTCTGAGTACAATAGAGAATCGTAATAAAGTAATTGACAAAGGCCCGGGCCATTTGTATAATTAACTTTGCGTCTGATGATTTTCAGGACGCATTTGAATTCAAACCACATATTGGTAGAGGGATTCAGGCATGGAGAAATACTCAAGTGGCTGAAGAGGCGCCCCTGCTAAGGGTGTAGGCCGTTTACGCGGCGCGCGGGTTCAAATCCCGCTTTCTCCGTTTAGCTAAGAAGATGGAAGTTCAGATATTTGCTGAACTTCCTTTTTTATTATCCGGACTCAGGTTGTTTTGTATAATACCGCATTTCTATTGAGATGATCCGTTAGAAAACGTATCTCTTACTATAGTAAAGTAAAACAATAACTGCAGTGAGGTACAAATAATATGTGGTATTAGGACAGTAAAATACAACATTTTGTGGTTGAAAATCTTTCTGCAAAATTCATGAAAAAAGGTGTTGCATTTAAAATTCCTCTTTGCTATAATAACTTTTGCCCGCTTGAAAGGGCGGGCAGAAACCGCGGAAACATGCGGCTTCCAAAAAACTTTTCTAAAAAGTTTAAAAAAGTTGTTGACATTGAGATCGCAACATGATATTCTAAATGAGTTGCGGCAATCAAGAGCAACAACGAAGTACCTTGACAAATAAACAGTAATGCAACCCTGAAAAATTCCAAGAGAATTATTCAGAATTAACAAACCAAAGTAATAACGGACAGACCGAAAGCTAGTTTTTGTTCTGGCTAGATTGAACTATTTAAACGTGAGAGTTCGATCCTGGCTCA
>NZ_JAGAYD010000063.1 GCF_017940685.1 Butyrivibrio sp.
TGAAGTCCTGCTCCTTTCCAGGCGTTCTTGATTAACCGCTTTAATACATTGTCATTAACAAACATATCTACCTCCATCTATCCATTAGTTATTTGCAAACCATTCAATATCCCAGCCCAGGTGCTTGTGAATATCAAGGGCGTAATCCCATTCCTGAAGGTTTATTGCTTTCTGCAGCTTTTCAATTCTCTCAAGCATCTCTCCTCTTCTTGCAAACCTGTCATCAGAATGTTCGTGGCTATCTACTTTAGCTCCCTTGCTCTCTTCCTGTGGTAAAAGATCCTCCGATGGCTCCGGTTTATTGTCCTCCGGGAGAGCTGCGTTATTTTGTTGCGACGTCGCAACAGGCTGTGCCTCTTCGTACACGGGCTTTATGCGGCTTTCGGGATTTTCGCTTTCTTCTTTTTCAGTGTTTTCAATGCTTTCAAGATTTTCCTCTTTTTCAGATTGCTCTTCCGCTTTGGGATTAATCAGAGTTTCAGGATTTTCGTTTTCTTTAACTTCTGATTCTGCCTGTGTTTCTGTGGGCTCGTTTTTTGGAATGTCTGATGTTTCCTGTTGCGACGTCGCAACGGCTTTATAATATTCTGACCAAACATCTTCCTGTCCATAGGCACTGCAATATATCAAGTAAATAGTCTCAAGGAACTTATTCCAAGTCATTGTCAAAGGCTGGGGCTCTGTAAGGAGTCTGTATTTAATGCCTGTATTGTAGTCATACATGAACATGAAACAGATTCCCTTGCTATGACTCGCGCTTCCTGAAGGGTTCATGACCTCGGCTGCTTCCTTGTGCTTCGAATCGCATTCAAGAGCCATGACATTATTGAGCATATCTTTTTTGTCTTTGAAATAATCGATGATGCACAGCTCCAAAGGTGAGGGCTTATCCTCGTCTTCATCGGCTTCATCTGTACTTACTACGTTCTCCGGCTGCTGCCTGTCGAAGTTCTTAAGCTCTCTGATCTGCTTTACTGTTGTCTCTTCAGTGATAAGCTCACACTCAGAATCCGGGAGTGATAACATCTCAGAAAGCTTCGAGCTTGAAAATCCTTTGTACTGCTCCTTGAGTTCTAATGAATTACCGCCTTCTGAATACTTTTCATTGATTGCGATAAACCTTGAAACTGCACTCTTTGAAATTCCATACTCCTTCTGAGCGAACTCAAAGACGTCTTCTGCACCTCCGAAGTTACCGGAGTCCCGGATCTGCTTTAGGCGATATCCGATGTAAACAAAATTCTGAGCTGTCTCAGCGAGCTTATTCCTGATGTCTTCTACCCAGGAGCTCCACTCGTCCAATGTGATCTGATGATATTCTTCCATGTGTCCTCCTTAACCTGCTGCCTTTTGCAGCCCTTTTACATAGCTGTCTATCAGCTTTTGCATATTCGCTTCATCGGGCTTTTTGTCATAGGCCCCGTACCACTGCCTTACCTTTGCCACATCTGCTGATATTTCAATTGTGATAAAGGGCACTTCTGCTGTCTTTTTGTATCTCAAAAACAGTATGTAGCTCTTGTCATTGTTGTGACTACTTAAGTAGTTATCTCCTCCTACGCAGTGGTGAAGCCTTCTCCCTTCCCTTACAATTTCACCTGCATCTCTGGCCGGACGGATGATAAAGTTGTCATCCTCGTAATAGTATTTGCGGCGAAGCTTCCTGTACTCCTTCTTGATATGGGAATATTTTGTATTAGCCTCAAGAATCCGTTTATCGAGATGTTTTTTATCAGTTTCTTCAACCATCTTTCTGTGAGCTTCTTCAAGATTTCGCGGATGAAGGAATACTGTATTGTGAAGGTCGTAGCCTAGCTGTATCCTCATGATCAGATAATCGATATACTCTGTAGCAGTGTGCATCAAGAGGTTCCTTGCATTTGTGCATCCGAAAAATTCGCATCCGGCGTAGCCTTGAATATAATTGAGTAGTTTTTGGACCGATAAGACTCCAAGCACAGTTTCAAGATTGTCTGTATTTAATGGGTTTATAGATGCCAGTTTCTCAATCTGTTCGATTGTCCAGTGCTGTTCGAGTCTCTTTTCGAGTTTTAACACGTTCCATATAGCTTTTTCCCCGTGTTTCTGTGACAGGTATTTTATCCTGTCTTTTCTGATCATCAGATATTCTTGTGGGGTGGCTCCCTGGTTATTGAGATAGTAGGTATGATCAACGAGATCATAAAGTTTTAACTTCACCAGCATCTCAATCTGTGGGTTTTCTATGTATCTTTCAATGTAGCGCCTGAAATTAATCTCTCCCTTGTATGTACTGTATTCTTTGGCAGCGCAGTACTGCAGGCAGGTACCCTTTAATTCTTCCCATGTGTCGGGATGTATTAGAGCTTCGTCAATATTGATGCTGGCCAGACCATACAGATTACAGTCATCCCAAAAATCACCGCCTATATAAGGATTATGCTTGTGGTAGTCTATCTGCATCTTTTGGCCGTCAACGTATATCCTTGCTATCTCGGTGGCCGCCATGCTTTCCCTTGCTTCCGTAATCTTTTTTTCATCTGTCATGACCTGGAAGCGCTTTGTCAGCTCTATGTATCTGATGCAGGCTCCTGTTTCTTTATATTTTGAGCCCAGATAGAGATGCATTGTTATATCATGGTCATGTTTTTGTCTACCTGCTGACTTGAAAATGCCTTCTGCCTCGCAAACCGGACATTTCCCTTTTTGCCCTGCGACCGGTTCAGGTATATAATTCTCAAACTGGCTCTCATAAGTATCTCCTGCTCTCCATCTGCCCTCTGTGACATTTCCGCAGTGTGAACAGGCTATGCGTGCCCTGCTGCCTTTCTTGGTGTAATAGATGTAATGCTTCTCCCCGAACAGCTCCTTATCTGCATACCGGATGATTTTATGCTCATCTATAGGTTTAATAGCATTTATTCTAGCCTTAAGCCTTTCATTCCTTAGATCGTTGGCTCGCTGCTTTTTCTTGGCCACGCAATAGTCTTCGTGTTGATTAAACAGATCGAACCACCTTATATATTTGTTTTGGTATGTTGCCGATCTTTTTAAAAACTTTCTTATCCTGTTTAAATCCTGCTCGGATGAAAGTACATTTGCCGTTGCCCTCTCGTTGTAACCTCTTCCTTCAGGCTGCCTGTCCTCACACCACACAAAGCCCATGCCCCATGTATAGGAGTCCATTTTTCTATGTGACCACAAGCCGTCTCTTGTGTCGTACACGGCCCAGTCATCCTTACTGGCAGCATATCTGATAACAGGTGTCTTCTTGTCTCTGGCTCTGTTCTTGTAGATCTCAAGGAGTAAGATCTTCTCCTCACCTATCTTTTTCACGGCTGTAACCCCGACAAAAAGAACGCCTTTGCTGCGCACCAGTTCTTTAAGCCCAATGAACGGCAGCGCTTCAATCTTCTTTTTCTTCATGGCCGCCTCACTTTCCGAGGTAGTATTCTGTTATGAGCTTCTTGACTGTTGCCATACCCGGAATACCAAATGTCACCTTGCCGGCGTTTACGCCTGCTGCCTTTAGGATCTCCTTATCGATTGGTCTCTGATGACCAAAGGACCACTTGAGGATGTGCGCAATACATCCGTTAAAGGTCTTCCCTTTGCCCCTAACTGCCTGTGACATAGAGTCATCTTCCATGCATCTTTGCTTTATGTATTCACACCAGTCGCTTATAAGCTCCTCTGCCTTAACTTCCTTTGATTCAATCTCAAGCTTGCCGATGGCAGCTGACATATCATCGCAGAGGAATGGGATTATCCCATCAATAAAAGCGTTGGCCACTTCTTCGTCAATTCCATTCTCCTTTGCAAGGGCCTTGATTGAGTCCCTGTCGCCCTCGTTTTTTAAATTGTTCGCAAGCTCATTGATCTCTCTTGCGCTTTCCATTTCTCCGAATTTGTCAAACATGTTATCTCTCCTTTCATGCTCCACACTCGTTCTCCATCCAGGATGAGTATGAGTGCCTGTCACATAGTACCGTTTCAATGGTGTTATCCTTCAATAGCTCGTTGAAGCTTTCCCATTCTTCTTTACAGCGAATCTCTTCGCCTTTGCTATTCTTGTATCCTGTCATCTTCCAAGCTTCGTACCACTTATTCTGAATGGCAGATGCAAGGACTCTGTTCTGAACATGGATCTTGAGACCGCATGGCTTTTTAAGTCTCTGCAATGCTTCATTTATGGCTTTAAGCTCTGCATAGTAACTTGTAGCCTGCTCTATGTCCTTTGCTCCTTCTGTCATGGTGGCAGGTCCTTTTGATGTCTGAAACTCAAGAACAAATATATATTTCCCATCTGCCTGGCCTACGCCTTTGATGGATGTGTGAATGTAAAGGTCAATGTTATCCATCCCTGCTCCTTTTCTTTATCCGTACCTCTGTGTAGCAGAGATACGATAGGCCCGTAAACTTATTGACACCTTTCCGGACGGAGTTCTGATCAATGTAGAAACCTTCTCTGGGCTTTAAGTCCTTTTGTCCTGTGAGGATCTTCTTTAAGGTCCAATGACTATATCTGTGTTTCTCCGGTACTGGCCTCTTTAAGTTCCTGCTGGTTGATATTGAAAGGATCTTCTTTCGGTCCTCGTCTCTGAAAGTAAATTCAATCTGTCCTATATGTTCCACATCGGGCTTCTTGCATATATACTCTGCCAAGCCTCCGAACCCTCCGCTGTCGTCTATGGTCTGATAGTCAATAGCTCCTGCGTCATCCGTGACCGCCTTCCATGAATCACGTATCAGAAGATCTCCGTCCGGTATTCTGTTTATGACCATGTGGCAGTGAAGTCCTCCCCTCTTGCCGATCTCGATTCTATAGACGAACATAAGGGGCTGTCCTCTTGCCTTATACTTTTTCCTCAATCCATCAAGGAACTTCTTAACGTCTGCCTTAACTGCCTGGATCTCTTTTCTGGTCCCGGCCTTATACTTGACTGTTATCCAGTAGTCCCCCGGATAGAAGTTAAGCTGAAGCGTTCTCCTTAACCTCTTTATCCTGTTCCATTGATTTTGCTTCTCGATCTGAAGGGGAGTCGGCTTTTCTTTCTTCTCTCGCTTTTCCCTTTTCGCTCCATATTTACCTTTGAAATTTATCTCGTGCTCAATATAATTTGGTGAACTGAATATCTTCTCACTGTATGCCATTGATCCCCAACTGCTCCCCTAACTTTAATATGGTTATAAAGCTATAAAAACTAGATAAAATCTAGCTTTTCCTTGATTTTATGGGTTCAATGTAGTACAATATCTATGTCAAATATGTTATGTACTACAAGAACTTGAGAGCTTCCCTGGCTCTCTTTTCTTTTGCTCATTTTCATAAACTCTCAGGTTCAATATCATCTGCTTATAACAGTCTTCCAGCTCTCCTTTAGACCTGTAGAGCAGCTTCTTGTCTTTCCCTGTATCTTTATATATCTCAATAACATCTTCGTCCGGCTTAAAGACTGATGCCTTGATATGGGAGAGCAGCCGATATCTCTTTCGAAGTGGCTCGTACACTTCATAGAATTGCTCTTGTGGTGTTTTTTCCATTCCCTTTTACTGCACCTTTCATTCCCTTTTATCTACTTCTTGGTGAAAAAGTTGTGATGTTTGTAGTTGAAGGCAAACTTAAACCACTTCTCCAGGATGTCTGTGCCTGTTACCTCAAAGGCTATGATCCCAGGACTGACATCTCCGGTCTCAAGTCTTGCAAGAGCTGTGCCACTGTCTCCGGATGGCTTTGCTGTTTCAATCCTCCCGTCAGCCACACAGCTAAATTGGTATATCTTCTTGCCTTCCTTGGTGACTCCGTACTGATTGATGACCTCATGGATAGTTGAGGGATATTCCGGATCCTGTACCCGGTTCCATACCACACTCATGACAAGCCACTGGCCCTCACATCCTTCTCCTTCAGCTTCTGCTGTGGCCAGCTTCTTAAGCTCTGTAGCTTCGTCATAGGTCAGCTCTATCACTTCCCCTGCTGCCGGTGGAAGTTCTTCTGCAGGTTGTCTAACTTCTGCATACTCGACTTCCTGGACTGGCCCATCGACTGCCATATCCTCTGTTTGTTCTTTTTCTTGGATATAGGTGTGAATTTCTTCATCCGGTATTTCCTCCCATAAGGTTTGCGTCTCCTCCGGTACCTGTAGTGATATTCCCGACAGGATCAATAACATTCCTGCTGTTATTAACATCCCCTTTAGCTTTCTCATGGTTTCCTCTCTCTATTTAGTTAGTGCACTTGGCTTTCCTGTATTTTTCCAGTTCGTCTGTATCGAACAGCATCGGACTGTTCACCGCATTAGACATCTTCCAGGCTATCTTCTGACCGGGCATATTGAAGATTTCCCGAAGGCTTCGCTCTGGCCATCCCATTTTTACAAGCTCTGTGGCTCTCATTACTTTTGATGGATAATTCATGTGCTGCTCCTTTCTGTTGCGACGTCGCAACGTGCTATAATCTCCGTATAGGAGGTTTGATAATTATGAATACTGATTTACTGTCAAAACTGATCTGCGAACAAGCTTTAAGAAATATGGATTCTGCGGCAGTTTCCAAAGTTATTGCGAGCCAATATCCCGAAGCCATTCCGTCTGATCAGGCCCAAGCAATAATCGATGTAACCGTAAGGCTGTCCATCACTACTTCTGTTCGTCTGACTCTTTCTGCTTTAGACCAGCTCGGTGTTCTTCCAGATATTTCCGAATCCGATTTGCGCAAGTTACTATTTCGTCCTTTATGATTTCCTGAATCTGAATCTCCGGATTGTTGTCAGTAATACCTGAGAGATCTACTGCTTTAACAGCTGCCTCGCACATCTCCTGGATTGCTTTATTTACTTCATCTGTTGAATTCTTCATATTCCCTCGCTCCGCTGTGTGAATTCAGCTGTTGGTTAAGATTGTTTAGTAGATACATATGTCAATATGTATCTACTATTTGTTACTATTTCTCTGAGGGGTTCCCCTTAGAGAAATCCGCTCCAGCCCCGATTGGTTTAGTTTTCTAAACTATTATTGTAAAAAAATATACGGGGATATCCTCGTTGGAAATATGTAACGCCTGAGTCATTCTAGCGATTTCATCCTGTGAGAAGTTTGATTGGTTATTTAATCGCTGACTTAATGTCACGCGTCCTAGTCCTATTTTGGATGCAAGCGCATCCTGAGTACCGCAAACTTCCTTGATTTTTCCCTTAAGCTTACTGTAATCAAACTGTATGCTCTGCATATCATTTACTCCTTTCCGTTTAGCTTTCTAAACTGTTTGTATATTAGCACACCTTTGTTTAACGCGTCAATATATTTTTTAACTTTTCTAAACTTTTTGTTGCGTTATCTAAACATTTATATATAATGAGGGTAGGAGGGATTTGATATGAAAAAGAGTAATACGTCTGCTCGATTAAAAGAAATAATTGCATTAAAAAATGTAAAACAGATAGACATAATAGAGTCCACTGGAATTACAAAGGGAGCTTTAAGTTCTTATATCTCAGGAAGATATGAACCTAAGCAAGATAAGATATATATTCTTGCAAAATACTTTGATATAAGCCCTGCATGGTTAATGGGATATGATGTGCCAATGCAATCAAAGCCTGCTGCCTCTGCTCCATCCTCAGATCTTTCTCTTGATCCTGAAGAGACCAGGCTTATAAATACTTATAGGAGCTTTAACAAAACCGGCAAGGCCAAACTAATGGATTACCTGGCTGATCTTGATAGCTCTCCCAGAAACCACGGGGAAGTGCTGGATTCATATACAGATTTAACAGAAAAGGATAATCTGGCCTGATGGGGCTTGAGAGTGATACTTGATAAAATTAAAGAGTATAGACTTTCATATAAAACAAGAAGCGCCCTTTTAAGGCGCTTCCGTAACTCCTTCTTCCTATTATTTGGTAGACGAGCTATTATTCTTTCTTGTAGTTTTAAGAAATGCAGTAATTATTGATCCGAAACCTGCTGCTCCGAATACAGCCGCCGCAAGAGCACCTGATGACTCAGGAAGCACAATGATGATCGTAAATGCTACTCCAAGGCTTCCTATACCAAGGATGAATGCAAGTATAATTCCTAATAGGCTGTCTCTCGCTTCTATCTCAACCTCTCTTTTTTCCAGTTCCTGCCTGTGTTGAGATTGCTTTTCGGCCATTTGTAATATCCTATCAGCGGATCCCGGCAATGTCTTCTCATAGCCTGCCAGCGATTCCGGTGGTGGAATTGGCCCACTAAATTCCCTGACAGCTAAAGCGACGACTTTGCGTAAATCCTCTTCACCTTCCAGAACAAGTTCTGGTTCAGAAAGCTCTTTATTACTTTGCTGTTGCGTAAGCTCTTGTTTCTTTTTGGATGGTTTTTCCGACAATTGCCCAGTCTCCTCTCAGCGCCTGATAATCTTTGTATCTGTCGTCATCAAGATTCGGATACTTATTATCAGCAATTACACTAATAGCCCTTGCATAACCTTCAAGGAAGCTGTTACTGATTATTATTTTCCTACGTGCTTTCATCAATAATCTCCTTTCAGTCCTGTAAGAGAAATATTATTTAATATACATCTACTTGTGCCCACAAGTCAACAGTTCTATTTGTGTACTTTAAGTATATATTTTTTATCAATTTATTACAACCGCAATCAATTGTAGTCGTTATATCGTTTGTACCATATATAGATAAGGAGGTTTTTATGGCCAAAGCGAAGTATAAATACAATGAACGTATCCAGGGATGGAGTACTCTTGTCTGGGATGGTACCTATACCAAGACAGGAGAAAAGCATAGGAAGGCTTTAGTTTCCAAGAAATCCTCGGCGGATCTTGAAAAGCAGGTGGCAGAGTTTAAAGCTCAGCTTAAGAATGGTGGTGCCTTAAACTATTCCGGAATGACTTTTCCTCAGTATGCCCAAAAGTGGTTTGAGATCAGCAAGGCTACCTCTGAGATCAATACTCAGAGAATGTACCGGACAACCATTAAATACTTTGACTGTCTGTATGATGTCAGGATATCCGATGTCAGACATTCACACCTGCAGATGGTCATCAATAATAACGCTGATCATCCTAAGACCTGTAAGAACATAGAAACCACCTTCAGGCAGATCATACGAAGTGCTGTAAGGGACAAGCTGCTGCCCCGGAATGCTCTTGAAGATATCTGTTCTGACATCACACTTCCTAAGTATGTGAAACCCTCTAAAAGGCCTCTTAACGAGACTGAGAAAGAAGCTTTCCTGAAGGCAGAGCTCTCACCCATGAAGCAGGCTTTTGTTTCCATACTGTATGCGTGCGGCCTAAGGAGAGGAGAAGCCCTGGCTCTGACAAGATTTGATTTTAACTGGGAAAGGAACGAAGTGAGTATAAACAAGGTTATTGTCTTTGACGGGAACAATCCGGTGCTCAAGCCTTATCCGAAATCAGAAAGAGGCGTCAGGACCATACCAATACCTGCTGCCATGGCACCAAGAATAAAACCTTATGTGGAATCCTGCGACGGTTATCTGTTCCATGGTAGGGATTCTGAGATGATGACAGAAACATCCTTTAGAAGAATGTGGGCGTCAATCATTACCTCAATGAACATGGCAGCCGGATATAACCCTCAGGCCAAGAAATTTAAGGGAGAAAAACCGATAAAGGATCTTACCTGCCACATCTTCAGGCATAACTACTGCACAGAGCTGTGCTATAAGGTGCCTCAGATCAGCACGAAAAAGATTGCCCAGCTCCTTGGTGATACCGAGAAAATGGTCCTGGATGTTTACAGTCATATTGTTGACTCAAAAGAGAACGTTGTGGAAACCATAAATGAAGCTTTGGGGATGTAGCAAACATACGTTTACTTACATTTTTATTACATTAATGTAAAAATGGACCCAAAATTACCGATTTTTTACATTTACTTTTAACTACTTTTAGTTACTTTGAACTACAATAAAAATAAGCGGAACGCCCATATTTACTAGGTGTTCCGCTTATTTCTTATAAGTGTGCGTGACAGGATTCGAACCCACGACCTTCTGGTCCGTAGCCA
>NZ_JAGAYD010000064.1 GCF_017940685.1 Butyrivibrio sp.
TACAAGCGCCCTTTCAAGGGCTGCGACGAGTCAAAGGCGATAAAGGCTTGAACAAAGTGAAAGCCAGCGTCTTTAGGCGCTGGCCGGTAACTGCCCCTTATAGGGGCGAGCAAACCACCCGTTGGACGGGTGGTCATGATTCACTAATCCGTAGTTGACTATTTTAATGGCCCCTGGAAGTCTAAACGTTGCAGTAAGTACAATAATGTGCCATCATTAATGAGTATGTACTTATGAGGAGGAAAAGAAATTATGAAGAAACAGATACTTGTAATGATGGCAGCTGCTATGCTTCTGGGTGGATGCGCAGGCAAAGCAGAAGCGGATGATGCTACTATTTTTGAGAAAACAGGAGAAGAAACTCAGGATAGCACAGGTGCAGAGAATGCAGGAGCAGAAGACGCAGAAATGCAGACTGCTGATGCAGGGAACGCAGCCGCAGAAAGCGCAGATGCTGGTGCAGCTGACAGTGACGACTACACAGATACTATTAAAAGCGAGATCGATGATATCGCAGGTTCTGCGGCTGACCTGTCAGATGAACTGGTGAAGGTGAACGGCCTTTACGATAAGTATGACGAGATGAGGATGAATGCACAGGATCAGACTTCCATAAATCTTCTTTCCCAGTGGGGAACGGTTGTATGGAAGGATGAGACCATAAGCCTCCTTGATAGGATCAGTCAGAGCAATTCAACACAAAACAAAGAAATTCATGATGAGTATGAGAAGTGGGAAAAGTACGTTCCAACTATGGTAGAGCGTATGAGCAAAACCTATGAGGACGGCTCCATGTATCCGATGATCTATTCCTACAACGAGGCAATGCGTTATAAGCAGATGGCATATAGCCTGGCAAGTAGTCTTGCAGACATTAAAGGGGATGGGACATTCACATTTCCTGATTCTACTCCCTACGGATATTACGGAGATTATGCGGGGGATAGCTATCTGATAATTACAGAGGGAATGGAAAGCGGCTCCTATGACATTGTGATACATATAGATGATTCCAAGGAGCTTCGCGGTACAGGAGTAGATTATGAATCTCCTGAAAGTACCGAAGTTATCATGTTTACAAGCGACGATGAAACAGTTAAGGGTATGATAGACTTTTTTGCAATTGAGGCTTCATTCTATGTAACAGAAACAGATGGATCTGTAGTTGACCCTGAAGGATCATATACTTTTACATTTAAGTACTGATGAAAGAATCAGGTTGAAAAATAAGGAGACCATCAAAAGATGAGCGTAGGCAAGACACAAGAAACCATGGCCAATGTTAAAAATGGCGTTATCAGAATGATATTTGCGCTGCTGTCCATAGCTATTGAAGTAGTCCTGATCATTCTGATCATCATAGGGATGAGCAAGGAATTTGTCTGGTTTTCTGCGGCATTTTCACTGCTTGGTCTTGCCGTTGTTTTAGCTTTGTATGGAAAAAAACAATCTGCATCAATTAAGATGCCCTGGATACTTCTCATACTGCTGGTTCCTGTAGCGGGGCTTGCTTTTTATCTTCTGGTAGGACAAAACCAGGGTACCAGAAAGATGAGAAAACGGTACGAGGAAATTGATAAAAAGCTTCTGCCTCTCTTGCCTGCAAATGATAAAGAGCAGCAGGAGCTAAAAGAAAAGTCACCTTATGCAGCTAACATCACTCATTATATCAGGGAGTATTCCGGTTATCCGGTATATAAAAATACAGATATCACCTATTTTGATGATGCAAAGAAAGGTCTTGAGTCTCAGAAGGAAGAGCTGAAAAAAGCTAAAGAGTTCATCTTTATGGAGTATCACGCCATAGAGGATGCTGAGAGCTGGCGCGGAATTCAGGAGATCCTGGAAGAAAAGGTGAAAGAGGGCGTAGAGGTCAGAGTTTTCTATGACGATATGGGCAGTATCGGCTTTGTAAACACTGACTTTGTTAAGCGCCTTGAGAGTGTTGGTATACATGCCAGGGTATTCAATCCGTTTGCGCCGGGACTTAACCTGTTCCTCAACAACAGGGACCATAGAAAGATCACTGTCATAGATGGGAAAGTGGGATTTACTGGCGGATACAATCTTGCTAACGAGTATTTTCATTTAACGGAGCCCTTTGGTTTCTGGAAAGATACAGGACTAAAGCTTGAGGGTGATGCGGTAAGGAGCCTTACAGTAACTTTCCTTGAGATGTGGAATGCTGTTAAAGCAAAAGATATCGACGATGTGGATTTTGAGAAATACCTTGGGCGTTATGACCACAAGGCGTCTGATGGCGGATTTGTGGCTCCATATGCTGACAACCCCATGGACAAGATCCATATTGGCGAAGATGTTTACATGAGCATAGCAAACTCTGCCAGGGACTATGCCTGGTATATAACCCCTTATCTGATAATCACAGACGAGATGATAAGTGCTCTTTCCCTTGCAGCCAGAAGAGGTGTAGATGTTAGGATCATCACACCCGGTATTCCGGATAAAAAGCTTGTCTACAGCGTTACAAGGTCTTACTACAATGCCCTTGCTGTTAACGGTGTAAGGATCTTTGAGTATACACCGGGATTTTGTCATGCCAAGATGTCAGTAAGTGACGACACTGTGGCGACCTGTGGAACTATAAATCTGGATTACAGGAGCCTTTATCATCATTTTGAAAATGGCTGTTTTATTGCAGAGAGTCATGTGGTTGACGAAATAAAAAGAGATTTTGAGGAAATGTTTAGTGCATCTAATGAAGTAACGGAGTATTATAAATCAGGGAGAGGCAGATTCCTAAGATTTGGGCAAATGTTGCTTAGGCTTGTTGCGCCTTTGCTTTAAGGAAGGCATGCTCAAAAATACTTGACATTAAGGCTGGGGGGAAGTGTCATGAACAAGGGGAGAAAATGGATAATATTATCGTCAGTGTCTATGCTAATACTTAGTGCGCTGACGATATTTTTTATTGTATTAAAGCATGGGGAAAGCGACCTTAGAAAACTCTATCAGGGATACTTTGACCTGGGACTTTGGCTTATTGTCATATGGCAGATAGTCATCGTGGTCATCTGCATATTTCTTTGGGCAAGAGTATTTCGGAATATACCAAGTCTGGCACTTTATATAGGCAGAACTATGAGCCTTGTGCTCGCCTGTATTGCCATAATATTCCTGGCAGGAAGATGGCTATATCTTGTTTTTAATCACGACTATGGGAAAATCGTCAAAGAGCAGGATGGTTATATGCTCGTCAGGGAAGCTGACAGTGATGGTGAAACAAGTTACTCTATCTGGCATAGTGACGGAGCATTTTACAGACGGTTTGCAGGGAATATTGGCTATGCAGCTGACGCTGTAGCTGAAGGGGTATTCTATTCCTATGTTAACGGCTTTAAGAACAATCCTGGAGTTTCGGCAGAAATAGCTGATGACGATGAGAATTCAAAAGAGAAAAAGGCAGAATATGAGCTTCTAAACAGATATATAAGATTTGCAGAGGATTCTTTTCTGAAGTTCCAAAGGGGACTTAGCTGGGAAGAAAAAGAGTGCACGGACAACCTGATAGGAACTGTGCAAGTTCCAATCATTTCCGAAAACGGAATGCAGGATATGTCCTGGTTCTGCGATGATATCTGTGAATGGATGGAAGAGTGCTTAAATGAAATACCCTACGACGATGCGCCATGGCTTTATAAAGAGATCGTTGTGGCAGTGCCAGCTGTATCAAAATCTTTTGATCTGGCACAGTACGTAAGCGCAGGCTATGATAAAGCTACTCTTTATGAGGGGCTCTACGATTTTATTGATAAAGAGCTTACAACAGCCGAATATCCTGAGAAGAACAATAAGAGCTACGGAATGCTGGGGATCATTGAAGGCGATGGTGACGATGACTATATTACCGGAATTGAGCCTGACTGTTCCTATACCACAAAAGACGGAGTCGTATATGGCATGGTGCCAATGGACAGAGCAGCCGGCAGCAGCTACTACTCACTGTATGCTTACAAAAATGGTAAGCCATCTCTTGTAAATATAGATCCTTTCGGAGGAAGCGGAGGAGAGGCTTTTTGGATCACCTTTATAGATGATACTAACCTTGGCTTTGCTTGTCTTACCTACAACGGAGGAGATGATGCTCTTTTGTTCAGGACGGAGGATGGAGGTAAGTCTTTTATTCAGGTAAACTATCCATCTGGAAAGGTGAAACTCTCTGATAACAGTATCTACAATCCCTTCACTATTCCTGAGAAAATCTGGTCAGAGGAGGGAGATTTATACATGCTGGTTGGTCAAAGTCCATGGTCAGGTGATTATTACAGTGATGAACTTGAAAAACACCCATCAGGCTTGTATGTATCCCATGATGATGGAATGAGCTTTGAGTATATAGGCGAGCAATGAAAAAACCACAGGGACCAAGGCCAACTGAGGAGTATCCTATATGCCCAGATGCATATGGCAAAATAATAAGGCTTCAGGAGATTTATTATCCTGAAGCCTTTTGTTTTATCCCATATATTGCCAGCTTTTACTGCATTCACATGCTGGATTTGTGCACTTTACAGCGGGAAGACCTCCGTAGTAGTGCCCATCTGAGTTCATAGGGTATCCGCACTTGGGACACATTTTTCTTGTTATGGTGCCTTCACCTTCTACAAACTTATCAGGAAGGACATTGGATCCACCTGTTATGTTAGAAAGCTCTTCTTCGTTTAATTTGATGTTATCAGCCATAAGCCATATCCTCCTGTCAGATCATCTTAATAATCTTACTAATAGTTTATACGAGAGCGTATATTCAATGGTATAAAAAAATCATAAACTTTGCCTTAAAATAAGGTTTTTGCGCTGTATTTGATAGTATATATAAACGGTAATACGTTATAATTAATGTGGTACAAAGCAGGTAATAACAACAAGGGAGATTTGTATGGATTACAACATTGCTGTAGTCGATGATGATTCTTTTATCCTTGAAACTGTAAGAACACTTCTGTCAAGTGAGAACATGCACGTGACCTGCATGGACTCTGGTCAGAGGCTTCTTAAATATATAGAAACCCACAATCCGGATTTGATCCTTCTTGATATCATAATGCCTGAGATGGACGGCTTTGATGCCTATATAGCCCTGAGAAAGTATGAAGACAGAGCTGGAAGAAGGCACACACCGGTTATCTTCATGTCTGGATCTGAGAGCAGCGACTCCGAGGAAATGAGCCTTGTTATGGGGGCTTCAGATTACGTACAAAAGCCCTTTAACAAAGATGTTCTCATAAGGCGTATCGATCACACAATCAAGAACAGTAAGACAATTGAGAACCTCACAGAAGAAGCGACTATTGATAAGCTTACCGGATTTTACAACAAAGCTAAGGGGACAGACAGGGTATCAAAGCTATGTAAAAGAAAAACAGGAGCCCTGGCAGTATTAGACCTCGATAGCTTTAAACTGGTCAACGATCTTTTTGGACATGAGGCAGGAGATTCTGTTCTTAAGGCCTTTTCTGATGTTATGAGAAAAAATACCAGAGAAACTGATACTCTGTGCAGGATTGGCGGAGATGAGTTCATGGCCTTTTTTGAGGACCTGACAGACAAAACTGTTATAGCCTCGTTGTCCCAAAGGCTGAACTTGCAGCTCCTTAGGGAGGCGGCAGTCATCATGGGTAAAGATCATGGCATTCCCCTTGGAATATCCATGGGAGTTGTTATGGTTCCGGAGCACGGAAGAGAGTATAATGACCTGTTTGCCTTAGCTGACGGCGAGCTTTATCAGGTCAAGCAAAATGGCAAGCACGGCTTTTCAATCCACCATAGCAATGCCGGACTTGATGAAGAGGAAGAAAATATCCGTCAGAAGCTTGACCGTATAGAGAAGATAGTGGAAGAGAGAAACGAAAAGGATGGAGCGCTTGTCCTTGGAAAAGACTCTTTTACAGTGGCATACAGACTGATAATGCGCCTGTACAGAAGATATGGCGGATCTGCTGCATTGCTTTTGTTTGACTTAAACCCTACAGATAATGCGGCGCTCAACTATTTAATAGACGTGACCAATGCCTTTGGGGAGATCCTGGAAAAAACACTTAGAATGAGCGATGTGGTGATGCAGACAGGCTCGCACAGTTTCTTTTTACTACTCACAGAATGTACTGAGCCAGAGGTTGGAAATGTCATAAGAAGGGTAAAAGAGGCCTACAAAGATCTAGAGCATAGCGAAAAGGTAAAGCTGGAGTACATATATAAATACCAGTCAAAGGAACACGTAGAAAACTAAATGGGCAAAGTGACAAAGCTGAACGTAGAGTATTTCTCTGATGAACTTAAGGATAAGCTTGAGGGAATTGACAGTTTCCCATGTACGCTTATAGAAGCGGCTTCTGGTTTTGGTAAGACCACAGCTGTCAGGTATTTTTTGTCCAAAAAAGAGGAGGAAGGCTGCAGAGTTCTGACTTACAGATTCCTTCCTGAAAACTCAGTTGAGTCCACCTGGGCTGAGCTCAGAGGCGTTATATCTGAGCTTGGTGGAGATCATATCAAACAGATAAAGACATCAGGCCTTCCTGGAAGTGATGGAATTGTCAGGTTAGGAAGGGCCCTCCAGAATTACAAAGGTGACGGAAGAGTCACGTATATGTTTTTTGATGATTATCAGGAGTGGGGCTACAAATACGCCATAGATATCCTGGATATCTTATCTACACATCAGGATCCAGATCTTCATGTGATAGTTGCTTCTCATACAATTCCAGCAGAAAAAAGAACAAAACTTGTTCCAAACGCAAGGTTCTATCATTTAAATGAGGAAGACCTTGCCTTTAAGCCTGCTGACATTCGTGCCTATTACAGCAAGGCTGGAATTGACATTGATGACGGAGAGCTTCAGGAAGTGGTGGATCTTACAGGCGGATGGGCTATAGCTCTATATCTGCAGCTTGACACTTATGTCAGGAGCGGAAGCTTTCAGCATGGTCAAATGCATGATCTGATGGAAAAGACGGTCTGGAGCATGATAAGCGATTTTGACAAGCGTGTTCTTTTGCAGTTATCCCTCCTTCCAAGTTTTACATTGTCTCAATCTGTGAGTGTTTCAGGACATACCAAGAGCCTTGCGGAAAAAAACCTTCGTGAAAAGAGATACTTCATTCAGTATTCTCCTCAGGAGGGCAGGTACTATTTTCAGACCATTTTAAAGCTCTTTTTAAGTAAGCAGTTTGAACTGCTTTCAGAGGATGAAAAGAAACAGCACTACAGAGTGGCTGGAAGGCTTTGCTGGGATGGCGGTGACCACAAGAGGGCTATCAGGTTTATGTACCTGTCTGGTCACTGGGAAGATATCTACGAGCTACCTCTGTGCGTCAAGGACTTCAACACGGTAAACGAAGAATATACAGTTCCCATGATACTGGACATGGTTGAGCACTCAGACAGGGAGCTTATGTACAAGCACCCTGACGTGCCCATAGGTATGATGTTTGTAACTTTCATGATGGGCGAGGCAAAAGAGATTGTGCGATTTGCGCCAATGCTCCGGGGGAATATAGTTAATAGTGATCTGTCTAAAAAGGAAAAACAGGAGCTTGAGGGAGAGCTTGAGCTTCTCCTTTCATTTCTTTTGTACAACAGGATCGATTCTATAATGGTCCATCATCAGAGAGCGTGGCAGCTCATGAAGAGACCTTCGAGGATGTTCAGCCCAAGATGCGCTTTTACCTTTGGAAGCCCGTCGGTACTGTTTCTGTACTATAGAGAAACTGGAAAGCTTGAAGAGGAACTTGAGCAGATAGATGAATGCATTCCTCTGTATGCAAAACTGGTCAGCGGAAATGGAACAGGCGGAAACACCATAATGCGGGCAGAGGCAGAGCTTAACTGGGGAAATTATGACAAGGCTGAGATTGGTGCCTACAAGGCTATGTTTGAAGCAGAGAGCACACGCCAGACTTCTGTTGAAATCTGTGGAGCGCTGCTACTTTCGAGAGTAGCTCTTTTGACAGGAAAAAAGGATATCTTGTCGGAAGCACAGGAGCGGCTTATGGAGCTGGCTCACAGGGATGATGAAGATATAAGCCGCTACACCTACGACCTTGCGGATGCTTATATAGCCATGCTCTCAGAGGACTATGACAGAATAAGGCCATGGCTTAAGAAGGGGCAGATCGACGCTCATCATTTGTCCTTCCTGGTACAGCCCTACGCCTACATCATTTACGGAAGGTACCTCCTTGCGCAAAAAAAGTACACGATGCTGATCGGAGTTTCGGAAAAGGCAATCAGCCTTTCTTCGGTGTACCCTAACATTTTGACTACGCTCTACATAAGGATCTACTGCGCCGCAGCTTATGAGGCTATGGGGAATGCCAAGGAGGCCATGCTTGAACTTAAGGAAGCAATAGAGATGGGGCTTCCTGATAAGATGTACCTGCCCTTTGCGGAAAACTATCAGTTCATAAAAAAGATATTGGCCAGGTTCACCATAAGTCCTGACGCCAGGATCATGATTGAGAAGATGGCCAAAGATCTGTCTGACGGCCTCGACAGTATTGGCATTGCCGGACCAAGGCTCACTGACAGAGAGCTTGAGGTCTTGGAACTTATAAAGCGTGGCCTCACCAACGGCGAGATCGCAAAAGAGCAGATGGTTTCTCTTTCAACTGTAAAGAAGCAGGTGAGCTCAATCCTGCAGAAATACGGCCTTGCCAGCAGGGAACAATTAAAGAATTATTAAGTAATTATAAAAAATGACCACCTAAATGGCCAGTGACCCATATAGAAATTAATATACCCCTACTACAATCTTAAGTAGGGAACGCCCGAAACATCAAGCCCTGACAGAGGAAACTCTGTTAGGGCTTTCTTTTTGGCATTTCCTGAGGGAACCATAATTTTTCTTATGAGACAAACGGAGGGATGTGTAATGAGTAACAAGATGTTATGGAAACGACTATTGGCAACGGGAATGTCAATGGCAATGGCAGCAACATTGTTTGCAACCAATTCAATCACTACTTTTGCGATTAGTGATGAAAGCGGAGGGGACTTTATTGAAGCAGCTCCTGCAGAAGATGCTGCGGCAGCATTATCCACGGAAGAAGAAGCAGAGGAAACACCACAGGAATATAAGGATGATTATCCACCATTTGAGGATCAGGAGGATTATAAGGAAACTCCTATGGGTGAGGAGTATTCATATACTAAGGAAAACAAGCGTGATAAGACAGAGCATACAGAGTCATACCAAGCAGTTCAAGTTGAAAAGAATGAGTACTATTCTGATGTGAACGACGTTGCTGAGAATGGCGCTAAGGGTAATGAAAATGAATATGAAAAGGTTGAAAGAGACCAGATCAATAAAGAAACTGACACTATCGATTATTTCGAAGTGAAGAGTGAAATTGTAACTGATTCAACTGTTTATCTTATCGACACTGAGACCAAAGAGAAGGTACAGGGACAGGATGCTGAAGGTAATGAAGTTGATATAGCGCTTCCTGGCGATTTTAATAAGTATGACAAGAAAAACGGACTTGTTCCTGTAGAGGTTGTTGTTGACGAAGAAGGTAAAATAGACGAGCTTAATCTTCGTGATTATTACGAGAATCAGTTGATTTATGGCTACTATGATGATAACGGAAACTTTGTTGAAACTAAAAATTCTCATCATGATGGTGTTAAGACATATATTAAGAATGCCGATGGCCTTACACCTACACAGACAGTTTACTTCTATAAGGATTCTAAGGGAAAAAAGATATATGTAGACGAAGAAGTCTACAAGGTGCTTTCTGGTGAAGAGTCTGATAAGTATACTAAGATAGTAGAATATACATTTGAAAATACTGTTTACTCCACTGATGAAAGTGCAAACAATACAAAGGAAGATCTTGAGAATAATGACAAGATCAAAGAAGTAGGTGACTGGGATTACACTACAAAAGCAGTTCCGGAAGAGAAGATAGAGAACGCTACAGCTTATACTCTTGCTATTAATACTATGGTAACTGTTATCGGAGAGCCAACAGATGTAGGACATAAGACTGCTACATATCCAGTAGAGTATTACACATATGATAGGTTTGGAAATCAATACATTGTCAGAACAACGGCTAGGCTTAGCAAGGGGCTTGAAGTCGGTGCCAAAGCACAGGCTTCCGGTTTTGACAAAAGTAAAAATGTCTTCAAACCTGGCAAGAGTGAAGAGACTGTAAATGCATTGGTTACTGTTAAAGATAAGGAAGGTAACATAGTTTGGGCAGGAACCCAAGAAGACTATGAGGCAATGAAAAAAGCTGGTCCTACTACAATTACTGAGTATCAGGGCATGTATAAAGTAGAGCTTAAACAGGAAGACGAGGAAAGTGAGCCTCAGTATGCATATGTTGAAAAGAAAGCATACGATACCCTTAGAGAAAACATCACAAAATATGAGGTAACAACAAGCTATTACTACACAGTACAGGATAAGAATGAAGCCAGAGAAGTAGAAGTAACTATTGGTGATGAGACATACAACCTTACAGTTAATTTCTGGCAGAACAAGCGCATTGGTATCACAAATGTTGACGTAATCTATCCTGAAGAGGGTGGTGATCCTTACTTAGCTATTTCTTATACATATTCAGGATTTGATAGGTTTGGAAGATATGAAGCAAAGACAGGAGTCCTTGATAATCCTGAGTTAACAACAGTTACAGTTGATAGTTTTGGTTCAACTGGCAAGGGTGCAATGAATATTAAGTACACACCTGCATATGCAACATTTGTTATGCCTGAGAAGGATTACCCAGTTAAGGGAGAAGTTATTGTAGCAGCAGATTATCGCACACGTGCAGCTATGCCAAGTGAGTTCCTTATGATGTTAAGTGATGTACCTAACTTTATACCTGAGAAACTTGATGATGTAAGAGTTGATGGCAATTGGCACAGATCAAATCTGTTTGGACCATTAGTAAATATTGCTCCTATTGAAGAGCCAGTTCCTGGCCCTGAACCAGAAGAGCCTACTCCTACACCAGAGAGAGCTCCTTGGATCACAACTGCAGCTATTGAGGAAACACCTGTAGCTCTTGCTGCAACAGTAGCTCCAGCTGGTCAGGTTCTTGGTGCACAGAGAGAAGAAGCAACTGGTGAAGCTCCTGCAGTACTTGGTGCAAGCAGAGCACGTGGAACAGCTGATGAGACTACAGCTCCATTCGTAAGAGTACTTGTTATGGCAGCAGTAGCTAGCGTAGCACTTTTCCTTACAAGAAAGAGAGAGGAAGAAAACTAATATAATATGATCGAGGGGTCATTTCGCAGAGCGATTTTCTGCAAGTGATTAAAGTTATGGTAAAGGCGGAACCTGCCTGGCAGGTCCCGCCTTCTCTCGATTAATAAAGAATGTCAGTTTTTGCATATGTTTGCGAAATATGCCAAAAACAGACATTCTTTTTATTTCCTGTTTTCATAAACTAAAAGCATAGAACAAAAACCATGTAGATCAAATGATGGGGAGAGGTTATGAAATACGGATATTTTGACAGGGACAATGATGAGTACGTAATAGACAGGGTGGACCTTCCAACCTCCTGGACCAACTATCTTGGCGTGGAGGACATGTGCGCTGTGGTCAATCACACAGCTGGAGGGTATCTCTTTTACAAATCTCCTGAGTACCACAGGATCACAAGGTTTCGGGGCAATGCCATTCCTATGGACAGGCCTGGAGACTATGTGTACATAAGGGACAGAGAGGATGGGGACTATTTCTCAATTTCCTGGCAGCCAGTTGGAAAGAGCCTTGATGAGGCCAGGTACACCTGCCGTCATGGTATGAGCGTAACGACCTATGAGTGCGACTATAAGGGTATACACGCCAGCCAGAAGATGAGCATTCCTATCGGAGAAAGCGCCCTGGTGTGGGACGTTAATATCACCAACAACTCAGACAGGGAAAGGGAGCTTGACGTGTTTACCTACGCCGAGTTTTCTTTTCACCATGTGATGATAGATAACCAGAATTTCCAGATGAGCCTGTACTGCGCAGGTAGCGAATATAAGGACGGCGTCATCATCCACGACCTTTACTATGAGGAAGAGGGCTATCAGTACTTTACTGCAAACTTTGAGCCAGAAGGCTTTGAGTGCCTGAGGGATGAGTTCATCGGGATCTATAATACTGAGTCAAATCCCAAGGCTGTAGCAGAGGGAAAGCTTTCTGGTCACACTGAAAAAGGTGGCAACCACTGTGCTTCTCTTAGTAAGTGCCTGACCCTTAAGCCAGGTGAGAGCAAGAGACTTCTCTTTTTTCTTGGAGAAGGCGCCTATGATGAGGCAAAAAAGATCCGGGAAAAGTATGCTGATCCTGCGGCCATGGACAGAGCCTATGCTGAGCTTAGGGCTTTTTGGAAAAAGAAACAAGACAGCTTCAGGGTATCTTCCCCTGAGGCAGGAGTTGACACCATGATAAACACCTGGACGCTTTATCAGTCTGAGATAAATGTAATGTTCTCAAGGTTTGCTTCCTTTATAGAGGTTGGAGGAAGAACAGGCCTGGGCTACAGGGACACCGCTCAGGATGCCATGACAGTTATTCCTTCAAACCCTGAGGGCTGCAGGAAGAGGATAATAGAACTCCTTCGAGCTCTGACCACTAGAGGATACGGAATACATCTGTTTGAGCCAAGGTGGTTTGCGCCGGAGGATGAGAATAAGGACAAGAAAAAGCCCTTCAAATCTCCGACAGTCATCCCCGAACCAGAAGGTGCTTCCAAGGTTCACGGCCTTGCGGATGCCTGTGCTGATGACGCCTTGTGGCTTGTGCCAACCATAACTGAGTACGTTAAGGAAACCGGCGACATGGGATTTCTTGGAGAGAAGTATGGCTATGCAGATGGCGGATCTGGCACAGTATATGAACACATGAAAAAGATTGTGGAGTTCTCCTACAACGAGGCTGGACAGCACGGTATCTGCAAAGGACTACGCGCTGACTGGAACGACTGCCTTAATCTTGGCGGCGGAGAGAGCGCGCTGGTGTCATTTCTTTTGTACAAGGCACTTACCTGTCTGGTTGAGGTTTCAGAGTATCTGGGACTTTCAGAAGATGCAGAGCGATATGACAGTATGCTCCTTGTCCTTCAGAACACCCTTGATGACATTCTCTGGGACGGGGATTGGTACCTCAGAGGCTTTACAGGAAGTGGTCGAAAGATCGGCTCCAAGGAAAACAAGGAGGGCAAGATCCACCTTGAGTCCAATGCCTGGGCGGTGTTGTCAGGGGCTGCAGATATGGATAAGAGTAAAAAGACTCTTGACTCTATCTATGAGCACCTGTTCACACCATACGGAATAATGTTAAATGGACCTGCTTACACAGAGCCGGATGACGATATCGGATTTGTTGCAAGGGTCTACCCGGGACTTAAGGAAAACGCAAGTATCTTTTCCCACCCGAACCCCTGGGTATGGTCGGCAGAGTGCAGAGTTGGCAATGGCAACAGGGCCTTTGAGTACTATAAGAGCCTTTGCCCATACTATCAGAACGATATGATAGAGATAAGGCAGGCTGAGCCCTATTCCTACTGCCAGTTCATCTCCGGCAAGGACCACACAACCTACGGAAGGGCTCATCATCCCTTTATGACAGGGTCCGGTGGTTGGGCGTACTTTGCAGTTACTCACTACCTGCTGGGCGTAAGGCCTGAGTTCGATGAGCTTATAGTTGACCCATGTATCCCGGCTTCCTGGGATGGCTTTAGCGTAAAAAGAGCTTTCAGGGGAGATATCTACAATGTAACAGTTCATAATCCTGACCACCTTCAGAAGGGGGTAAAAGAGATCTGGGTTGATGGTAAAGCGGTAGACAAGATCCTTATAGCAGGCGATGGAAAAGAGCATAAAGTAAAAGTTGTAATGGGATGAGGGGGATACAAAAATGATCAAATTTGGAACCGGCGGATGGCGAGCAGTGATCGGCGATGAGTTCACCAGGGAGAATGTTCAGATACTGGCCCAGGCTCTTAGCTCCAAGATGAAGGATGAGCATCTGGAATCCTATGGTATAGTTCTTGGCTACGACAGAAGATTTTTATCCAAGGAAGCCATGCAGTGGGCAGCAGTAGTGTTTGCGGCAAATGGCATAAAGGCAAGCCTTATCAACAAGTCAAGCCCCACGCCTCTTGTAATGTTCTATGTTATGAAGCACGATCTTCCCTATGGAATGATGGTGACAGCAAGCCATAATCCTGCTATCTACAATGGCATCAAGCTCTTTACCAAAGAGGGCAGGGATGCTGATGAGACTGTAACAGCAGATGTAGAGCGATACATAGAAGATGTGGCACTTCCAGTTAAGTCCATGGACTATGAGGAAGCAAAGGCTTTAGGCTTTATAGAGGAGTTCTATCCAATAAATGAGTACATCGACAACATCCTTGACCGTGTCAACGTGGATGCTATCAGGGCAGCAGGCCTTAAGGTTGCTCTTGATCCCATGTACGGCGTAAGTGAGACAGCAATCAAGACCATACTTCTTACAGCAAGGTGCGAGATGGAAACCATCCACAGCCGCCATGACACCCTCTTTGGAGGTAAGCTCCCGGCTCCAAATGAAGGAGCAATGTCGCCTCTTATGACCTGTGTCAAGGATTATCACTGCGACATAGGAATAGCCACTGACGGAGACGCCGACAGGATCGGAGTTGTGGACGACAAGGGAAGATATCTTTCTCCCAATGATATTCTGGTTCTTCTGTATTACTATCTTGTTAAGTACAGGCACGAGAAGGGGCCTGTTGTAAGAAACCTTTGCACCACCCACATGCTTGACCGTATTGCAAAAGAGTTTGGGGAGGAGTGCTACGAAGTTCCGGTTGGCTTTAAGCACATCTCGGCAGGTATTACAGAGCACAATGCCCTTATTGGAGGCGAGTCATCTGGTGGCCTTACGGTAAGAGGCCACATAAATGGAAAAGATGGCGTGTATGCAGCAGCTCTTTTGGTAGAAATGCTGGCAGTTACAGGACTAAAGATATCCCAGATCTACGACGATATCCGCTCGGAGTTCGGGCACTTTTATATGGTGGAAAAGAACTTTTCCTTCAAGGCTTCAAAAAAGAGTGAGTACCAGAAAACCCTCATGGAGGATAAGCTTCTTCCAGGGTTCCCGGTGGAGACCTTAAAGACTTCCTATATGGATGGTTGTAAGGTATACTTTAAAAATGGAGGATGGGTTTGTGCAAGGTTCTCGGGCACTGAGCCGCTCCTTAGGATCTTTTGTGAGATGGACGATATGGACCTTGCAGAGGATATCTGCAGGATCTTTAGGGATTTTCTGGGATTAGAGGTAGAACAATGAAGCGCAGAAACACGTTGAAATGGCAGATGCTAAGGCTAATGGCCCTTGGATGGTTTGTTCCACTTACAGCCATCGTGCTGCTGTTTCTCCTTGTGGTATCTGGCAGGATCGATCGCCAGAGCGAGCGCCTTATAACAACATCAATGGAGAAGGCGGCGGAGATAAGTATCCTCCGCCTTTCTGACTGTATTGACGCATCCAAGGATGCATCATATCTTCCGTATATCAGAGATGCCTGGGCAAGGTACCAGTCTGATGGGGACGAAGGCAATCTCTATAATGATGTCACTGGCTTTCTGGCTGAGCAGTACAAGTACAATCCAAGTTTTGATATAACAGCACTTATATTCATAGATGAACCGGATACTATCTACTATACAGGTAACACCACTGGACGAGGAAGCGTCTCAAGGATCAGGTTTTTTAAGGACCAGGTCCAGAAAGAGGCTCTTGATATGTCGGAAAAACTTGATACAAGGACTGAGTTCTTTTCCATGGGCGGACATGTATATATGATCAGAAACCTGATGGGAAGGGGCTTTAAGAGGTATGCAGTCCTTGTAATGGAATTAAACCCTGAAGAGGTTTTTGAAAGTGTAAAGAGTGTCTGGGAATACCGGGGCATGAGCGTTATGTTTAAGGGGCAGCAGCTCTTTTCCGAAGGGGATATGCCAGAGAGCATTGATGTGCCGGTGAAAAATGATGAAGTTATTATGGCGGCTGTGGGCGGCAGGCAGATGGTTGTAAGCTCCAAGAGAAGTGTTGACGGAGATTTTACATACGCTGTTTCCTACGACGCCACAGCGGTTAATCTGGAAAAGAGGAGCATTACTGTTACCTTCTGTATCCTTCTGGTTTTCCTGATCCCTCTTATATATGTGGTCATGTACTTCTTTAACAGCAAGATCACGGGACCAATTTCAAATCTTACAGATGCCTCCAAGCAGATCGCAGATGGCAACTACGGTGTTAAGGCCAAGGTCAAGGAAAACAACGGAGAGATCACTGATCTGTCCAGGAACTTCAACAAGATGTCGGAAAAACTCTCGGAGCAGTTCAACAAGATATTTGTTGAGGAGATCGCACTTCGCGATGCTAACATCCATGCGCTGCAGTCCCAGATCAATCCGCACTTTTTAAATAATACTTTGGAGATCATCAACTGGGAAGCCAGGATGCATGGCGAGGAGAAGGTATCCAGCATGATCGAGGCACTTTCAGTTATGATGAGCGCCACCATGGACAGAAACAGGCAGTCCCTCATAACTCTTGAAGAGGAAATGGAGTACGTCAATGCGTACCTTTACATAATAGAGTGCAGATACCAGGAGCGGTTCACCCACACAGAAGAGATAGATGAAGCTCTTTTACCTGTGAAGGTTCCAAGGCTCATCATACAGCCAGTCATTGAGAATGCTGTTGAGTATGGAAACACTGGGGATGACAGAAGGAGCATCGCTCTTAAGATAGAGGGTACAAGGGACGGCGAGAAGGTTGACATGAAGATAATGATCATCAATCCTGGAGAGCCGTCAGCTGAGGATATGGCCAAGATAAAAGAGCTCTTAACTGACGAGATTGATATTAAGCCAATGGAAGAGCGCTCCACAAGGATCGGTATAAGGAACGTCAACAGGCGTCTTAAGATGATCTACGGAGGAGGGAGCCACCTTACTATTGAACCCGACGGAAACGGAAATACAATCAGCACTATATTTGTCAAGAATTAACAATTTCAGCAATCTGATTTAAAGAGCTGTCAGGTTATTCTAATATCAGAACGACACGAAGGTATTTGTACGCGGACAGCGTGCAGAAGGGAGAATGTATGAAAATGAAAAAACTGACAGCAGTACTTATGGCTGCTACTATGGGTCTTACCATCTACGGCTGTGGCAGCGCAGCACCTGCAGAGGCCCCAGCAGAGGCGCCAGCAGCTACTGAGAGCGAAGCTCCTGCAGCAGAGGCACCAGCAGCTGAGACAACAGAGGCAGCAGGCCCTGTAGAGATCACAGTAACAACTACATTTGCTGGTGAGGACAGCAATGCCCAGAACTACAAGAATGCAGTTGCAGGCTGGGAAGCAGCTACAGGCAACACAGTAAGCGACACATCAGCAACATCTGATGAGACTTTCAAGACAAGGATCATCACAGACTTTGAGACAGGTTCAGAGCCTGACGTATTATTCTTCTTCAACGGAGCAGACGCTAATGATTTCGTTAATGCAGGCAAGGTTGTATCAATTGACGACATCAGAGCAGAATTCCCTGAGTACGCTTCTAACATGAACGATGACCTCATCGCAGCTTCACCTGCAGATGGCGTTAAGTACGCAGTTCCAGTTAATGGATACTGGGAAGCAATGTTTGTTAACACCAAGGTTTTAGAGGATGCTGGAGTTGCTATGCCAGGCGCTGATTATACATGGGATCAGTTCCTTGCAGATTGCCAGAAGATCAAGGACGCTGGCTACGCACCAATCGCTGCAGCTCTTGGTAATATCCCTCACTACTGGTGGGAGTTTGCAATCTATAATCAGCAGACACCAGCTGATCACTTGAATATCCCTGGCGCAGCAGATGATGCAACAGGCGCTCAGTGGGTAGCAGGACTTGAGGATATCAAGGCACTTTACGAGGCTGGATTCTTCCCTGACAACACTCTTTCAGCAACTGACGACGAGACATTTGCAATGTTCACAGACGACAAGGCTGCATTCCTTCTTGATGGTTCATGGAAGGTTGGTGGTATTGTTGGTTCATGCCAGTCAGATCCTGATGATCCAAGCACAATCGATGCTGATAAGCTTAGCCACTTTGATGTAACTTACTTCCCTGGAAAGGGCAACAGAAAGACAACAGATCTTGTTGGCGGACTTTCAATGGGTTACTACATCACAACCAAGGCTTGGGAAGATCCTGCCAAGAAGGCAGCAGCAGTAAGCTTTGTTGAGTACATGACAAGTGATGAGGTTGTTCCTTTATTCGCACAGCATACAGCATCAGCTCTTAAGAACGCTCCTAAGGTTGATGAGACTCAGTTCAACGCACTCCAGGTTAAGGCTATGGATATGATGAGTGGTGTTACATCACTTACCGGCGCTGTACAGGATCTCTTTAACGGAGACTGCAGAGTATCTACATTCGATGGAATGCCTGACATCGTTGTTGGCAATGTATCCGCTGCAGATGCAGTTCAGGAAGGTATCGACGTTTATAATGCCCAGTAACTTTTTTAGAGAAGGTTAATGAGGGGTTACTTTCGGCCGGCAAATCATAAGCATTTGCCGGTCGAATTTTAAGAGGGACTTTTAGTATGTCTAATATATACAGGAACAAAAAATACGTATTGTTATTTCTGCTGCCTGCATTTCTTTTTCTTGTGGTCTATCTTTATTATCCATTTCTTGTAAACATATATGGAAGCTTCAGGCAGATCAAGAATCTTGGAACCTACGGGACCAAGTGGAATGAGCCTTTTTACGATAACTATGTAAAACTTGTGACAGATCCGGTTGTATGGACGTCACTTAAAAATACAGTTCTTATGATACTGGCAACCATTGTTGGACAGGTAGGTATAGCTCTTTTGCTCTCGCTCCTTGTGGACAACATCGAAAGGGGCACACAGTTTTTCAGGACTGTGTATTTCTTCCCTATCGTAATTTCAGCTACCGCACTGGGACTTTTATTTAACCTGATCTTCCTGTACGACAAGGGAATGCTCAATCAGTTTTTGGAGCTCTTTGGAAAGACTACGCTCACAGACTGGAAGGGCGAAAAGCTTGCCATCTTTACCATGATGCTCCCTGTTGTGTGGCAGTATGTGGGATTCTACTTTGTAATCCTGGAGACCGGCCTTAACAACATTTCCCAGGAGCTGTACGAGTCAGCTGCTATTGACGGAGCAACAAGGTTTCAGAGAGTCATCTACATCTCTATACCACTTCTTAGAAACGTCATCTGCACCTGCCTTACTCTTGGAGTTACAGGAGCCCTGAAGGTATTTGATCTTCCATGGACCATGTTCCCCAAGGGAATGCCTCTTAAGGAGACTTTCCTTACAGGAACCTATATGTACTACCAGACCATGGAGGCCAAGAATGTTGACTACGGCGCAACACTGGCTGTACTTATTGTAGTCCTTGGCGTTGTGCTCTCAAGGCTCACAAGGCGTGTATTTAAAGAAAGCGAGGACTTCTGATATGAAAAGAAATAAACTGGGCCTTGCTGTTTTGTACATCATTTTGGGAGCGTGGGCACTTACAACTATCTATCCTCTTTTCTGGGTTTTGGAAAACTCCTTTAAAGCCAAGGACAAGATCCTTAATAACTCTTTTGCGCTGCCGGTTGGAGATCTCTTTACATTGGCCAATTACAAAAGAGCTTTTGACAGGCTGGATATTCTCCACGCCTACATTAACAGTATCTTTATCTCAGCATGTGTAACTATTGGAGTTATGATGCTGGCGGGGCTTGCTTCTTTTGCCCTTGTTAGATTTGATTTTAAGCTAAAGAGATTCTGTCACACCATGGTAATCGCAGCGATGATGTTTCCAGTGTTCTCCACCATTATTCCTGTTTATACCATGGAGACAAGCTGGCACATCACCAACACCTCAAGCTGGATACTTAACATGGTATCAGTTATCCTGCCTCAGGTTGCAGGAAATATCAGCTTCGCCATAATCGTGCTGATGGGCTATGTGCAGTCACTGCCCTTAGAGCTTGAGGAAGCGGCTCACCTTGAAGGCTGCTCCATCCCACAGATCTTTTTCAGGATCGTGGTACCTCTTGGAAAGCCATCATTTGTGACTGTAGCCATATTCTCTTTCCTGTGGAGCTACAACGATCTGTTTACACAGATGTTCTTTCTGCGTCGCCCTGAGATGCAGGCAATCACAAGGCTCCTTAATGAACTTACTTCAAAGGAAGGAACCAATTACGGCCTTATGGCTTCGGCAGTTACACTGGTAATTATACCGGTAATTGTGGTATATATTTTCTTACAGAAGTATATAATTAAAGGTATGACAGCAGGTGCTGTAAAGGGATGACAGATGTACAAAGTCTTGATCGTGGACGACGAGCCCGTTATTGTTGAGGGTCTTCGCAAGATCGTCGACTGGGAAAAATATAACTGCGTGGTTGTAGGAACAGCCTCCTCAGGAAAAGAGGGACTGGAGATGACTGAGAAGTATCAGCCGGACATTCTTTTCACCGACATAAGAATGCCTGGAATGGACGGCCTTACAATGATCGCAGCGCTGCGTTCTGAGCACAGGAACATGCAGATCGTGATCCTGACTGGTTATCGTGATTTTGAGTATGCAAGGACTGCACTTAATCTTGGAGTTTTCAGGTATCTGGTCAAGCCCTCCAAGATGAAAGAACTGGACGAAGCCATGGAGAGCCTTACAGAGAGGCTTGATAAGCTTGGCAGGTCCAAGGAGCAGGAGGCCTTAGAGGATACTGAGAATGCCAACAACTTCGTAGTGAAGCAGGCTCTTTCCTACATCGAGCAGCACTACAAGGAAAAGCTCCAGCTTACGGATGTGGCTGAAAAGGTCTATGTGAGCCACTGGCATTTAAGTAAGCTCCTTAACAGCACAGGCAAGAGCTTTTCAGATCTTTTAAATGAAGTTAGGATTGAAAATGCAAAGAAGCTTATGGAGGATTCATCCCTTCATATAGCGGACATCTCTGAGAGGGTGGGCTTTGCAGACACTGCGCATTTTTCCAGGGTGTTCAAGAAATATACCGGTATGAGTGCCGGCGAGTACAGAAACAAATACCTGAGGTGAGAAACTATGAAGATTACTGGAGCTGAAGTTTACGGACCTGACAGACTTTTTTCAAAAAGAGATATCTGTGTTAAGGACGGGATCATTGGAGATGCAAGCGATGATGGCGTGGTGATTGACGCTTCCGGATGCATTGCCATTCCGGGCTTTGTGGACATTCACTTCCATGGCGCCATGGGATGCGACGTCTGCGATGGGAACAGCAAGGCTTTTGAAGTGATCGGAAAGTATGAACTTCAAAACGGCGTCACAGCCATGTGTCCTGCGACACTTACGCTTCCAGTTGAGGAACTTTGTAATGTGCTAAGGCTTGGAGCTGAGTACGCCGAGAATGTCCCTGAAGATGGCGCAGACCTTGTGGGCTTTAACATGGAAGGACCATTTATCAGCAGGGAAAAGAAAGGTGCCCAGAACGAAGCCTATATCATGGAGTGCAATGCTGATGTGGTAGATAAATTTGTGGAAGCTTCCAAGGGACTTGTTAAGATAATTGGTCTTGCCCCGGAGGTTAATCCGAAATTTAAGGAGTACATTGCGGCGGTCAAGGACAAGGTGAAGGTGTCTCTTGCCCACACAGGGACTGACTATGAGACGGCAGCAGCTGCTATAGAGGCTGGAGCATCCCATGTGGTCCATCTCTATAATGCCATGACAGGCTTGACCCACAGAGCACCCGGCGTTGTTGGGGCAGCATCTGACTATGAAAATGTTACCTGCGAGATGATCCTTGATGGAGTTCACATTCATCCTGCTGCAGCGAGAGCTGCCTACAAGCTTATGGGAAGAGAGCGTATCATCCTTATAAGCGACAGCGCTCAGGGCACGGGAATGGCTGACGGTGACTACACTCTTGGAGGCCTACCTGTTGTAAAGGAAGGTAAGTACTGCAGACTAAAATCTGACGGAACAATAGCTGGATCTGTTTCAAATCTCTATGACGTTTTCCGGACAGCAGCTCTTGAGATGAAGATACCTCTTGAGGATGTAATAGACAGCTGCACCATTAATCCTGCCAGATGCATAGGAGTTGATGACAGGTATGGATCCATTGAAAATGGAAAGATTGCTGACATTTTACTTATGGAAAAGCAATCCTTAAAACTTTCTAAAATCATCAAAAACGGAAGGGAAATATAAGCCAAACACATTTGGCGTATTAGGAAATCATAAAGGTCCAAACCAAGCTCGATGAGTTTGGTTTGGACCTTTTACTATTTCCTATAGGTGCTACGCACCGTATGACCATTTTATATTTATTTTCGAATATGATGAATGAATTTAATGTATAATAAAAGATGGATGTTCGATAAATTGTATAGATTGGAGATCTTAGAGGTGGTAAATAAGTATATTTACGCAGATCTTGAGTTCTTTGGTGCAATCTTTTGCTTTATTGCAGCAATCTATCTTGTAATCAGCAGGTCTGTAATCAAGAAGCAGTATAAAGCTCTTGCAAGTCTGGAAGCAGCTATTGGGGTAATGTTGTTTTTTGATGCTATTGCCTGGTATTACAGAGGCACGATGGGGGCAACAGAATATCTGATCCTCAATGTTGTTAACTTCATCAATTTTGTGGCAAATGCTATTTTGCCCGTGTTCTATGCTATTTATATTCTATTATCCATTAGAGGAGAAAAATCAGACAGCAAGTTTGTATATGTGATAACAGGGCTGTCACTTTTGCAGCTGTTATTTATCTCGTTTTCTCAGTTCAATGGATTTCTTTATAGGATTGATCCAAAGACCAACCTTTATGAGAGAGGACCTGGCTTTGACATTCTGACAGTTATGTTTGCTATTCAGATGATAGTGGGCATCATCTTTATTCACAAATACATGGATAACATAAGCAGACCAAGGCGTTATGCCCTGTTGACATTTCTTATTCTGCCGCTTGCAGCATCCGTTGTACAGGTGTTTATCTACGGATATTCTCTTTCAAATATTGCCTGCATAATAAGTGGACTGATCATGTTTGCCCAGGCCCTTGATGACAACGCAAAAACCATGATCGCAAAGGAGATATTTATCAAAAAGCAGTCTGATGAGCTTATGGATATGAGGACCAAGATAGCTCTTTCCCAAATCAAGCCGGAGTTCTTATACGATACACTAAGTTCCATTTATACTCTTTGCGATACAGACACAGCAAGGGCAAAAGAGGTTATTGTACATCTGTCAAATTATTTAAGACAGGATATTGAATCCATTGATTCAGAGAACCTGGTTTCATTTGAAAAAGAGTTAAACCACACAATGGTCTATTTGGAGCTTGAAAAGACAAGAAATCCGGGCAGATTTACTGTGGAGTATCACACAAAGGTTTCTTCCTTCAAGCTACCGGCGCTTACAATACAGCCACTTGTAGAGAATGCTTTAACCCACGGAATTTACAAGCTGCCACCAGATGAGAGGGGAAATATAAAAATCTCTTCCGAAAAAGGCTATGGATATGTCAAGATCGCAGTTTCTGACAACGGAATAGGTTTTGACTACGACAAGCTAAAGCAGGAAGAAGTGGTGGCCAGGGATCTTGCAGGCATCCAAAATGTCAGAAACAGGTTAAAAATCATGGAGGACGCAGAGCTTCACATAAAGTCAAAGGAAGGCGAAGGAACGACCGTAGAGATCATTGTTCCAGTAAGGAACTCTGAAGAATCTGAAAGCCAATAAATATAATTGCCATAAATGAATCGGCCACGTATAAATAATTAAGACTATAAGGAAAGGCGGTAGAAATGAAAATTACAACAATCACAAAAGACAATCTTGAGTATTTTAAAGATTTTATCACCTCAGAGGATGAAAAGTTCATAAATGAGGATCTTAAGATATTGCCAATCGGGCTTGTGGCTGACGAACTTAAAAAAGGCGAAAACATAGCAGCCGGAGCCATATGTATAAGGCCGGATGATTTTCTTTTAAACATAACATCATTCTATGTTGCTCCGGAGTTCAGAGGCAAAGGCGGAGGAAAATTTCTTTTGGATGAAACCAAGAGGATCTTCGGTCAGGAGAACATGGAGTTTAACACCGAGTTTCTGATCTATGGCAAGGAGCAGGAAGACTTTGCAAACTTCCTTGAGGAGTACGGATTTGAGTACGCAGACCCAGAGTATGACTGTTACCTGACAACAGTTGGAAATCTCAAAAACACCAGGCTGTCTGAAAAAAAAGGAAGTGGAACAGAGTTTTCAGAGATAGACCAGAAGTTATTAAAGCACGCTACAGGTGAAGCTGAAAAGTCAGGAGCGATGACGCCTGTTAACGGACTTACATCACCAAGGATAGATAAGGATGTCAGCGTGGGCATCATAAATAACGGAATTCTCGAGTCCTATCTTGTATTTGAAAATATATCAAAAGACCTGTTGCTTCTGTCAGCTATACATTCTAAGGACAAGTCGCCGGTAGAATTGCTGCACATGTTGGAGAAGAGCACAGATCTTTTGCAAAAGAAATTCACAAAGAATCACAGGATACTGATCCAGCCAGTTGATGAAGCCGGAGAAGATATTATCCTGAACCTGTTTGAGGATATAAACGATATCTCCTGCAGATACAGATACGTGATCTGAAGACACGATAAAACATTTTAATTTTCAAATGTAAGGAGCATTAGATATGGATGGATTTAAGTTAACAAAGGAAGAACAGAAAAAAGTATTAGAATCTCTAGAAAAACAGCAGACTACAACTGAGTCTGTGAATAAGAACCTTACGAAAATGAATGTGGATATGCAGAAGGACTGGAGTGAGCAGTCTTACCGCGAACACAAGCAGAACTTTATGGAAAACTACTACCAAAAGTGGGAAGCCAACGAGGAAACCGATTATAAGGACAGACTTAAGAAAATTGAGCAGGTCGCTATTCATTCATCAATGGAGGGCAAGTTCGACAGGCAGGAGCAGCCTGCTGAGAGTTCCTGGTACAAAACAAGGAAAAATGAAAAGAAAAAAATAAACGATTACAGGAGTAGTGCGCTTGAGGAAGATCGGCCAATGCTTCATTTTGGCCTTAATACAGTCAGGGAATTGAATGCACTTGATAAGTACAATGCATATCACAAAGATTATTTCCATTCAAGAAATAACCAGAGAGATATCTATGATAAGTATGTTGGTCAGGACAAGAATGTTGTAGTACAGGACTGGGGAAAGATATACGAAAGACAGATGAAGGCTCATGGCAAGTTCTTTGGAGCTCTGACAGGAACCTGGAAAGGCCTTAAGCAGAGGGGGGCTGATTTTCTTAGCAAATTTACTGCAAATAAAGTATCCTGCAAGGATGAAATGGACAAGGGCATTCGGCCTTTCTTTAGCATGACCA
>NZ_JAGAYD010000065.1 GCF_017940685.1 Butyrivibrio sp.
GAGCATACAGTCACGAAAACAGTAAGGAAAGCTAGAACTTTCATCCTTACAGTAGTCATGTTATTAATCCACCTTTAAACTCTTCCTCTTAATCCTGGTTTACGAAATCGTTTTCGTAAAACCAGTCTTTATCTTATCACAATTTGGACACAATTTTCAATATCATTTTTTAGATTTTGTTTATAAAATTTTTATATTTATTATCGTTTCCATGTTTTTGGTTTGATGACAATAAATATAGGCAGAAGTTCCAGCCTGCCAGCCAGCATATCGAACATCAGCACAATTTTGGACAGATAAGAAAATTCTGAGTAGTTTCCCATTGGTCCTACCATACCAAGTCCTGGTCCGATATTATTCAGGGTCGCAATGACCGCTGTGATAGTTGTCTGAAAATCAAAATTATCAAGAGATACCAAAAGGAACGATGCCAGCATTGTCACTACATAAAGGCACAGATAAGCAGATACAGATTTAACTGTTGTGCCCTCTACCACGTGTCCGTCCATATAGACCCTTTTTACGGCCTTTGGATGAACAAGGAAGTTCAGTTCGTTTCTTGCGTTTCTGATGACGATAAGGGCCCTTGAAAACTTAAATCCGCCACCTGTAGAACCAGCGCAGGCTCCAACCAGTGCAAGCCCCATTAAAAGAACTCTTGAAAACTCAGGCCACTTGTCAAAGTCCAAGGTTCCAAAACCAGTTGTGGTCATGATGGATGTAACAGCAAACAGTGAATGGTGGAAAGACTGTCCATAGCCCTCTACTGCGCCTGCTCTGTAGACATTGATGCTGATAAGTATTGAAGAGATCAGAAGTGTTCCAAAATAAAACTTAACCTCATCGATGGCAAAAGCCTCTTTAGGCTTTCTCTGAATGAGGAAATAATACACGGTAAAGTTTACGCCGCAAAGTGCCATAAACAGGGTGATCACAGCCTGGGTAAGGGTTGAATAACCTCCAATACCGCTGTTTGTTACAGCAAATCCACCGGTACCAACTGTTGAGAAGGTAAGTGTCACGGCCTCGTATAGTGAGATACCTGTAAGTTTGAGACAGATGATCTCAAGTACAGTGATCGCCAGATAGATCATGTAGAGGATCTTGGCGGTATCTTTTACCTTGGGAACGATCTTACCAACAACAGGCCCCGGAGACTCAGCTCTCATAAGGTGCATGCTGTAGCCATCAGCCATGGGGACAACTGCGATAAGGAACACTAAAACTCCCATACCACCTATCCAGTGGGTGAATGTACGCCAAAACTGCACACTCTTTTCCATTCCATCTACTGCAGTCAGGATACTGCCTCCTGTAGTAGTAAAGCCTGATACAGTTTCAAAGCATGCATCGATATAGTTAGGTATAGTACCTGTAACAACAAATGGAATCGCTCCAACAAGACTCATGAATATCCAGGCAACTGCTGTGATAGCAAAACCTTCCCTGGCAAACATAACAGTGTTTGAAGGCTTTTTTAAAGTTCCAAGATAGCCTGTAAGAGCAAGGACAACAGCCAGGATAAAAAAGCAAACAGCGCTGTCATACTCACTATATATAAGCGCCACCACAAGTGGAAGCACCATAAGTGCCCCCATAACTCCAAGGAGTCTTAGGAGCACATATCTTACCATAGAGTAATTCATTTTTTACATCTCCAAAATGTCGTTTATATCATTAAGACCTGTCTGAGTTGTAACAACTATGACAGAATCTCTGTCTCTTATTACGCTCTCACCAGTTGGTGAAATGATCTCGCCATAGTGATTGATGCAGGCAATAAGGATACCCTTTTTGAGCTTTAATTTGGCAAGGGGAACTCCAATGATGGGGCTTCCATACTTAACAATAAACTCAAGAGCCTCAACTCTGTCATCATTGAGCTTATAGAGTGTTTCAATATTGTTTTCCTTGGAAACAGACATTCCGCGGACAAACTGAACAATCCTGTCTGCTGTGATGTTCTTTGGATAAATGATACTGCCTATTCCAAGAGATCCGATGATCTCGCCATAGTTAACTCTGTGGACCTTGGTTATGAGCTTGGCCTTGGGATTGATGCTCTTTACATACATTGAGAGCATGATGTTCTCTTCATCAAGGTTTGTAAGAGACACGAAGGACTCAGTGCTCATGACGCCTTCCTCAAGGAGCATGTCCTTGTCAGTTCCATCTCCGTTGATGACAAGCGCCTGTGGAAGAAGCTCAGTAAGCTCTTTGCACCTTACAGGATCCTTATCGAAGATCGTAACCTTTATGCCAAGGGCTATGAGCTGCATGGCAAGATAGTAACCTGTCTCGCCTCCGCCAATAATGATGGTGGAATGAACCTTAGCTGAAGGAAGTCCAAGCTTTTTAAAGAAGTTTACAGTGTTCTTAGAAGATCCGATGATGGTGATCTCATCGCCTGCTCTCAAAATAAAGCTTCCATCAGGAATAAATACATCATTGCCCCTTGTTACTACAGCAATGACAACATGCTTTTTAAGATCAGATGGAATATCCTTAAGTGCAAGATCCTTAAGCCTTGAGTTCTCGTCGATAACAAGTCTTACAAGCTCTGCTCTTCCTCTTGCAAAGGTCTCGATCTTGGTTGCTGAAGGAAGCTTTAAGAGTCTGCCCGCCTCTGTGGCTGCTGCCTCCTCAGGATTTATTACCATTGAAAGGCCAAGCTCCTCTTTGATGAAGTTGATCTCCTTTTTGTAGATAGGATTACGAACTCTGGCAATGGTGTGACAGTTACCAGCCTTTTTCGCAATCAGACAACAAAGAAGGTTAAGCTCATCAGAATCTGTTACCGCTATCATAAGGTCTGCCTTGTCGATACCTGCATCCTTCATGATAGAGTAACTGGCGCCGTTTCCGACGATTCCCAAAACATCCAGACTGTTTACAGCTGTCTGGACAACACTACTTTGTTCCTCAATTACAGTAATGTTATGTCCCTCTTTGCTAAGCTGCTCTGTAAGAGTAAGTCCTACATTACCGCAGCCTACAACTATGATACGCATATATATCCTCCAAAATGGTTATTCTTCTAGTTCAGATGCTTCCCTTTCGTAGTCAAGGGCCTGTTCATCATTGCCAAGCTTTTTGTAGCACTTAGCAAGGGCAAGCCTTGGGAAAGATCCGCTCTTTTTAGCATCAATGATGCTGCTGCATTCATAAGCAGCATTATAGTACCAAACAATGGCCTCGTCTATGTCACCTCTGCCAAAGTAGTAATCCCCAAGCTCATAGCACATCTCGCTGGACATCTCTGAGATGGCATCCTTTAAAGAATACTTCAAAAGGCTGTGTGGATCATTCTGAAGCACAGCAATGTGAGCCAGAACGCAGGATGCCTCCTTAATCTCATCAAGGTCCCTTAAGGTATCAAGTGTGGAGCCTTCAAAAAACTCTTTTGCCTTAAGGAAATCCTCATCACTTCCTGCCATGAACAGCTCCCTGGCATACATGCTGTGAAGCCTCTTTGAAAGCCTTCTTCCGTTATTTATTGCTTTCCTGAAGGACTCAAGATCCCTTCCTGCATGATTTTCCTTTGGTCTGTGGATTATCTCTATATCGCTGTTTACAACAACTGGTTCAAGCACCACCTGCTCGTGAATTGGGTCCTCCCAGGTAAAGGGACGAACTCTCCTAAAGAGCTTTGGGCGAAGCTCTCTGTCAAAGTTGTAGACAGTCCTGTACTCAAGCTGATTGCAGTAGTACATCTGGACGATGTCAATCCCCAGCTCCTCCAGATCTTTTTCCTTAAGATCACGGAATCTCTTCTGGTTGTCCGCATCCAACTCCTCATCTGCATCGGCAGAATATATGTAGTCACAGCTTGCCTTGGAAAAAGAGAAGTTCCTGGCCTCAGAAAAATCCCCTGTCCAGGCAAAATCAAAAACCTTGGCGCCGTAGGAAGCTGCAATATCCTTGGTCTTGTCTGTGGAACCTGTATCCACAATGATCATCTCATCCACAATGTCTTTTAAACTATCAAGACACTTTGGGAGATTCTCCTCTTCATTTTTAACGATCATGCAAAGACTTATGGTAACCATATTTTCCTCCTGCTGGTCAGATCAGATCAAAATACTGTCTGAACGTTTACTATACTGCCGTCCTTAACATTAAAGCTCCATATCTGATGATCAATAAGGCGGTGCTCCGTAAGAAAGTAGGTATCCCCAACCTGTGAAATGTTGTAGGGCGTTCCTCCGCCTATAAAATATTCTGAATAAATGTCCTCGTACTCTCCCTTTGAAAGGTCTTCAAGGCTCTTTGTCCGGATCAGAGTGGCATAGTCCTGATTGCCTGTAATGTCAGTCGAAATGGTGATGTAAAACATATCCTCTATCCTGGTCATCTGCACCATTCCTGCAATATTATCAGGGACAGGATAGCTCTTTTTGACCTTGAATGTATCAAGGTCGCAAACCAGTATCTGGGGGGCCTTGCCACTACCTGAAAGGCCTGAGACAAAATAGATATCTCCGTCAATTATAGTAAAGGACCTTACATAGGTGCTCGAAAGTTCCTCAACCTTCCTGATATCTGTAAGGTAAAGCCTTGTGGAGTCCTCAGGGCGCCTGAAGCAGTACATTTCCCCGGACTCAGAACTCCACACATAAAAGGTTTTGGTTCCCTCGTCATAGACAGAGAAATGAGGTCTGTTTCCTATGTCGTTAAACACCTGGGTGTTTAGATATTTATCGACCCATTTTTCATAAACCAGAACCCTGTTGTTTTCTGTATCGTCAACTAAAAACACTTTTCCATCGCTGGCCAGTGTGTGGGGCTGGATCACCTCATCGCACATAATATTCCAGGCCTGGATAGGAGTATCAAGGCTGTCCGAATAGATGACCTTATTGTGATAACAGTCCACAATAAACCAGGTATCATTAACTTTAGTTATGTAGGTCGGAACACTAAGGGACAGGTCAAGGCTCATGAGCAGTTCTTTTTCCATGCCTGCCTTGTCCATGTCAAGACCAGCTTCCGTAAGCTCCGACTCCCTTATATATTCTTTTCCGTCAAATGCTGCCCCCTGCAGGGTCTCATTTTTGCCGCAGCCTATGACAGTAAGAGTAAGAAGCACACACAGGGCTTCTGCGATCACTTTTTTTGCTAACATCTAAAACCTCAAAATACCGATAAAAGGCCCAACTTCTTAGACCACAACAACCTTGTTGCGTCCGCTGTTCTTGGCCTTATAAAGTGCTGCATCCACGTTCTGGATGGTCTTGGAGTAGTCACCATTGTAACGGGACACACCAACAGAAATAGTAAATGGAACCGGAGTGTCGTGAGAGTTCTCAATATTCTGCCTGAACTGCTCCATGCGGGCGCAGGCGTTATTGACATCACAGTTCTTGAAAATGATGACAAACTCCTCACCTCCATAGCGAATTACATAGTCATCATCGTGAGTCTCCTTAGAGAGCTTTTGTCCGATGTATAAAAGAGTCAGATCCCCAGTGTAGTGTCCGTGCTCGTCATTGATCTTTTTAAAATAGTCAATGTCCAGCATGGCAATTGCAACCTGCTGCCCCTCTTCAACACCCTCAAGAGCATTCTTATTAACAATCCTCTCAAGAAGATGCCTGTTGTAAACCTGAGTCAGAGGGTCTGTGATCATGGCAAGCTCCAGCTTTTGCTCAACTCTGTAGTGGTCAAGGAAAAACAGCATAAGAAGATAGTGTGACATGATTACAGCAAGGCCACAGGGAATCTCAAGGGCAAATATGATATCCAGGTTCGGATAATGGTTAAAGGAATTAGTAACGAGGATCTCAAAAAGAAAGAACAGCGTGGAAAAAATAGTCTCTCTTGGTTTTGACGCAAATCCAATGGTGATCCAGATAAGGTTCATGATGATGAAACCTTCACTGGCATGGATCTTGATCTCCAGATGATAAATGGCCCAGATGGTGGCGATCACCATGGCATGGCCAAGAAAATAGTCCATAAATACCGTCACTGCGCGGTTCCTGAAAAAGTGAGTCACCACAAAGAAGATTACCATGAATCCCAGGATTGAGAACCTGGGGATCAGTGTTGGCATATATGAACCATTTAAAAGATAATCAGAAATAATATAAGCAATGGATGAAAAGCATCCAGCTATCAGGCTCAGCTCCACATACTTTTGGTAGTAGTCGCACTTAGCCTGATAGAAATCGGCCTTTTCATCCTTGTTCATTGTCTTATAGTCGTGGTATAACGCCACTAGGTCTTTAACACCATCAATAAGTCTCATAGCAGTCCCCCAAGACTGTGGTTACTCCTCAGATGTGTCTCCAACTGGCTTGCCGCCTGTTGCCAGCCACTTAAGGTATGCATTGATAAATGGATCAAGGTCGCCATCAAGTACACCATCAGCGTTTGATGACTTGAATCCTGTTCTTGTGTCATTGACCATGGTATAAGGCTGAAGGACATAAGAACGGATCTGGCTACCCCAGGCATTATCCTTAACCTCGCCTCTGATACCAGAAAGCATTGCAGCCTGCTCTTCCTGCTTCATGATAAAGAGCTTGGCCTTGAGCATCTGCATAGCCTTATCCTTGTTCTGGAACTGTGAACGCTCATTCTGGCAGGCAACTACTACTCCTGTAGGAATATGTGTGATCCTGACCGCAGATGAGGTCTTGTTGATGTGCTGTCCACCAGCACCACTTGATCTGTATGTGTCGATCCTGAGGTCATCAGGATTGATCTCGATGTCGATATCCTCTTCAATGTCTGGCATTACGTCGCAGGATACGAAGGATGTCTGACGCTTAGCCTGTGCGTTAAATGGGCTGATACGAACAAGTCTGTGAACGCCATGCTCTGATTTTAAAAGGCCGTAGGCGTTAGTTCCTGAAATCTGGAAAGCAACTGACTTGATGCCGGCTTCATCGCCGTCAAGAAGGTCTAAGGTCTCAATTGAAAATCCCTTTCTCTCTGCCCATCTTGTGTACATACGATAAAGCATGCTTGCCCAGTCGCAGGCCTCTGTTCCGCCTGCACCTGCGTTGAGACGAAGGATAACGTCGTTCTTGTCATAAGGTCCGTTAAGAAGATTGCTGATACGGATATTCTCAAGTTTGTTCTCAAACTCATCAAGCTCTGATCTGATCTCAGCAGCCATGTCCTCATCGTCTACGCCTTCTGCGTTCTGCATATCGATGAGATCGATGATGTCGTTGTACTGGTTGTTGAGAGTTTCAATATCTGCAACCAGGTCCTGCATATTTTTAAGGTCTTTGGTCTTTTTGTTGGCCTTCTCTGCGTTGTCCCAAAAACCTGGCTCCTCCATTTCACGGGAGAGCTCTTCAATTATCTTTTTCTTAGAATCAAGGTCAAGGGATGCAGTAACCTCTTCAAGTGTACCCTTAAGGCCCTGGATCTCAACCTTCATCTGATCTAAAACTACCATCTAAAACTCCTATCTAATACTTCGTAAATTACTATCTATATATTTAACTACCAGGCTGTATTATACCTTTCCATGGCAGTTTTTGAACTTCTTGCCGCTTCCGCATGGGCATGGATCGTTAGGATAAACCTTGGCCTCAACTCTCTTTATGGGAGCCTTGGCTACGCTGTCATCCTTGTTGGTTCCAGTAACCTTGGCAACCTGCTCACGCTCAACTCTCTCTTCAATGTGCACATGGAAAAGAAGTCTTACTGTATCCTCTTCGATGTTCCTTGTCATGTCATCGAACATCTCATAGCCTTCAAGCTTGTACTCAAGCTTAGGATCTCTCTGGCCGTAAGCCTGAAGTCCGATACCCTGACGCAGCTGATCCATATCGTCGATGTGATCCATCCACTTTCTGTCGATGACCTTAAGAAGGATGACACGCTCGATCTCACGGATTGTCTCTGGCTCTGGGAACTCAGCCTCTTTAGCCTCATAGAGCTTGACTGCCTCTTCCTTGAGCTGCTGCTTGATGCCTGACTTAGTGAGGTTTTCGATCCTGCCTCTGGTGATTTTCTTAAGAGGTACTGTAGGAAGAAGGATCTCATTGAGCTCAGCAAGATTCCAGTTGTCAGAGTTACTCTCTTCTCCGATAACTGTGTCTACTGAAGACTCAACTATATCAGTGATCATCTTGTAGATGGAATCACGCATTGACTCGCCGTTAAGAACTCTCTTACGCTCTGCATAGATGATCTCTCTCTGCTCGTTGTTGACCTGGTCATACTCAAGCAGGTTCTTACGGATCGCATAGTTGTTGGACTCGATCTTCTTCTGAGCTGATTCAATGGCTCTTGAAAGAGATGAGTGCTCAATTTCCTGTCCCTCAGGAATATGAAGTGCATTGAACATGGAGATAAGCCTCTCTGAACCAAAGAGTCTCATGAGGTTATCTTCAAGTGATAAGTAGAACTTGGATTCACCAGGATCTCCCTGACGACCGGAACGTCCACGGAGCTGATTGTCGATACGTCTGCTCTCGTGTCTCTCAGTACCGATGATCTTAAGACCACCTGCCTGCCTTGCCTCGTCGTCAAGCTTGATATCAGTACCACGGCCAGCCATGTTGGTGGCGATGGTTACAGCGCCATGTCTTCCTGCCTCTGCTACGATCTCAGCTTCCATCTCATGGAACTTGGCATTGAGGACCTGATGCTGGATGTTTCTCTTTCTGAGCATCCTTGAAAGCTCTTCAGATGCCTCGATAGTGATAGTACCTACAAGAACAGGCTGTCCCTTGGCATGTGCTGCCTCAACAGCGTCACAGATGGCATTCAGCTTTTCTTTTCTTGTTTTGTAAACAGCATCCTGAAGGTCCTTACGGATTACAGGCTTATTGGTAGGAATGGTGATAACGTCCATTCCATAGATCTCTCTAAACTCCTGCTCCTCTGTAAGAGCAGTACCAGTCATACCACACTTCTTGTCAAACTTGTTAAAGAAGTTCTGGAAGGTGATAGTTGCAAGGGTCTTACTTTCTCTTTTAACCTTAACGTGTTCCTTGGCCTCGATAGCCTGGTGAAGACCGTCTGAATATCTACGACCTGGCATTACACGACCTGTGAACTCGTCGACGATAAGTACCTCATCATCCTTAACGATGTAGTCGTGATCCTTCTGCATAAGGTTGTTGGCACGAAGAGCCAGGATGATGTTGTGCTGGATCTCAAGGTTCTCAGGATCAGCAAGGTTCTCTATGCGGAAAAATCTCTCAACCTTGGCAACACCCTGCTCTGTAAGGTTGACAATCTTGTCCTTTTCATTGACGATGAAGTCTCCGGTCTCTTCACGCTCTACGCCCATGATGGCGTCCATCTTGGTGAGTTCTTCCATGTCCTCACCCCTTGTCATCTGCTTGGCAAGGATATCGCAGGCTTCGTAAAGCTTGGTGGACTTGTCTGACTGACCGGAAATGATAAGAGGTGTTCTTGCTTCGTCGATAAGGATTGAGTCTACCTCGTCGATGATGCAGTAGTTAAGACCTCTTAAAACGCACTGCTCCTTGTAGATAGCCATGTTATCACGAAGGTAATCAAATCCCAGCTCGTTGTTTGTAACATAGGTAATGTCACAGTTATAAGCTGCTCTTCTCTCGTCAGAATTCATGCTGTTAAGAACGCAGCCAACCTTAAGGCCCAGGAACTCATGGATCTGACCCATCTGATCAGCATCACGCTTAGCCAGGTAGTCGTTGACAGTAACAACGTGTACACCCTTACCTGCAAGAGCATTTAAGTATGAAGGAAGTGTAGCCACAAGGGTCTTACCTTCACCAGTTCTCATCTCAGCGATACGGCCCTGGTGAAGAATGATTCCACCGATGAGCTGTACTCTGAAGTGTTCCATTCCAAGAACTCTCTTACCAGCCTCTCTTACTACAGCGTAGGCTTCTGGCAAAATGTCGTCTAAGGTCTCACCCTCAGAAAGCCTTTTCTTGAACTCCTCTGTCTTAGCTCTGAGTTCCTCGTCAGAAAGAGCCTGCATCTGCTCTCTCATGCCTTCAATTGCATCAACTGTATTCTTGATGCGGCGAAGCTCTCTCTCTGAATGTGTTCCTATGATCTTGTCAATAATACTCATCTTATTTCTCCTAAAAAAGGGCAAACTTCACCCTTTATAATTAGCAAAATACCAAAGCACATTGTAGCAGATTTGGCGGGTATTTTCAAGGAACGCAAAAGGAGCCCGCATAAGGCTCCTTTTAGATTGTAGACAAAGTACAGATTATCCATAAGCCGCTTAATGAATTGTAAGTCTGACTGAATGAATATCAATAGCCTTTCGCGGCATATCCTCGCAGCCCGCAACAAGACACGGGGACGGTTCTTTTGTCTTATCCTGTGCGGCCTGCTGCGGTATTCCACGTTGCTATTGACATTCATCCGGTCAGACTTTTTTAGTGATCAAGCGGCCATGGATAGTGTGTTGTAGGCAGTGAATTGAATTACCACATGCGTTTTGGTTGCGCTTATGCACTATGGATGCACAGTGTCTTCTGCATCGCGATATATCGTGCTGTGACCAGCGCCACAGAGTCAATATAATACCATTGTCAGCTTTATTTTCTGCAGGTATTATGGTTTTACAGAAGTATCGTATATTATTTTATCAAATCTAATACCAGAAGCTCTCGCCTCTTTGAGGGGTATGAATTTCACGTTGTGGTTTTGTTTAAGCCCCCAAAATTAGCGCAAGAAATCTAATACCAGTATCCACATACCCTTTCGATGGTATTAAAAGTGCCCTGATCCTTTTCTTCAAGACCAGAAAAAACTAGGACCAGTAATAAGGAAATCAATTGAAGGTATTAGATTGGCCAAAAACCACTTTTGAATAAGGCTTTTGAGCGCCGCATGTGGTCCAAAAAATGCCAGATTTTTTTGATTACGGACTATAGCATAGAAAAATGCTCTACAGTAGGTCATTATTTCCCGCTAAAAGCCTCAAAAAAATCCAATTTCAGACTAGAAACCGCTTTCAGAGCCTACAGTCCGTAACTTTCCTTCCGGATCCAGTGGTATAATTTCTTGAAAAAAAACCGTTTTACGGACTGTGCACTCAAAAAACACTATGTAGTCCGTAATACAATTTAATAACAATTGATATTGGCCATCTTTTTACGGACTGAGATAAGAAAATAAGCCATTCAGTCTGATTCCACTGTATAGTGCCAGTTAATCAACGGCTCGCCGAACACCTGACGCACCACATCAGACACCAGAAGTTCCTAACCCACGCTAGAAACCAATTCACCCCGCCCGCACCTTCATCATCCCCGCTTGATTACCCAACAACGTCCACCGGAAATCGGTCAAGTGGATCATGGAATACCGCAGCAGATACGGCCGGGTAAGATCAGCTAAATTCCTGAACCCACAGTATCTGCGAGGATATGCCGTGAAAGCCACTTGGGCGATTTCCGGTGGATGTTATAATACCAGGAGCGGGGATGAACTGTAGCACGTAACGTAGTGCTTTGCCTGTAATTTAAAAGGAGCCTGAAGTAAGGCTCCTTTCGTGTTATATGGAAATTCAATTTGTATATCAGTATTTCTGTGCCTGCTCTTCGCCGTTCATGACTCTGATAGCGCCCTGGGCAAGAGCAAGAAGCTCGTCCTCACCAGGATATACAGTAACTGGAGCGATCCAGTCTACCCTGTCCTTGATGGCATCTGTGATGACCTGTCCGTAAGCGATTCCGCCTGTAAGGATGATCTGGTCAACCTTGCCTTTAAGGACTGTTGCGCAGGCTCCGATGTTCTTGCAGATCTGGTAGATGAAAGCATCCCTTACAAGGATAGCCTTCTCGTTGCCATCTTCGCACATCTTGTTAACTTCTCTCATGTCGTTGGTTCCAAGGTATGCGTTAAGTCCGCCGTAGCCAACGATCTTCTTTTTCATTTCATCGTATGTGTACTTGCCTGAGAAGCACATATCTACAAGGGCCTTAGCTGGAATGCCGTTAGCTCTTTCTGGTGAGAATGCACCGTCTCCGTTAAGTGCTGCATAAACGTCGATCATCTTGCCGTTCTTGTGAACGCCTGTTGATGTACCGCCGCCCATGTGAACTACGATAACGCTGATCTCGTCATATCTCTTTCCGATCTCTTTAGCGTATCTGCGGGCAACTGCCTTCTGATTAAGAGGATGGTCGATTGATACTCTCTCAATTTCTGGAACACCTGAGATCCTGGCAACTGGCTCCATCTCGTCAACTACTACAGGGTCAACGATGTATGAAGGAACACCGATCTCGTCGCCGATCTCTCTTGCAAGGATACCGCCAAGGTTAGATGCGTGCTGACCCTGAACGCCCTTTCTAAGGTCCTCTAAAAGAGCATCTGTGCACTCGTAGGTTCCACCTGGGATTGGACGAAGAAGTCCGCCTCTTCCTACGATAACGTTAAAAGACTTGATGTCGATGTTTTCTTTTTTCAAAAAATCAAGAATGATATTCTTGCGGAAGTCCTTCTGGTCAATGATCGAAGCATAGGACTCTATCTCCTCTGTGCTGTGACGCAGGGTCTCCTCCTTAACAAGGGTCTCGTCCTCAAAAATACCAACCTTAGTAGATGTAGAACCTGGATTGATTATAAGACTTTTGATCATGTCATTTCCTTTCCGTCAGCATTGCTGGCCTGTATTAAAGAATTCCCTTTTTCTTGTCTTCAGCAACAACAGCTGCAAGAGCGATGGAATTAACCTTAACTTCTACTGAGTCAGATCTTGATGTAAGGATTACAGGAGCCTTGGTTCCTGTTAAGATGTTACCGTTCTTGACTGTTGCAAGACGAACGATGGTCTTGTATGTAAGGTTTCCTGCGTGGATATCTGGGAAAAGAAGGATGTCAGCGTCGCCAACGATCTTTCTGTCAAGGGCGCCAGCCTTGTGCTTGGCTGCCTCAGGATCGATCGCAAGGTCCATGGAAAGAGGTCCGTCAACGATGCAGTTCTTGATCTCGCCTTCCTCGTTGAGTCTTGTGAGCTCAGCAGCCTCAACAGTAACAGGCATCTTGGGATTAACAACCTCTACTGCTGCAAGAGGAGCAACCTTAGGGCACTCAACACCGCAAGCTCTTGCAACATCTACAGTATATTCAATGATGACTTTTTTATCTTCAAGAGTAGGATATGGCATGAATGCAACGTCTGTAAGGAACAGGAGACGATCGATACCAGGGATCTCAAATACACAAACATGTGAAAGAGGTCTTCCTGTACGAAGTCCAACTTCCTTATCAAGTACGCTCTTAAGGAAATCTTTTGACTCAAGGGCGCCCTTCATATAGATGTCGGCCTTACCATCGTGTACAAGGGATACAGCAGTTCTTGCTGCCTCAATTGTGTCCTTAACATCGATGATCTCATACTCATCAATGTTAATTCCAACCTCTTTTGCCTTCTCAGCGATCTGATCTCTGTCGCCAACCAGGATCGGATCTACGATACCTCTCTCTTTTGCCACCTTAACAGCCTCAAGTACGTGTGTGTCCTGGGCTACAGCCACTGACATCTTCTTGGTGTCAGCGGTCTTAAGCTTGGCTAAAATGTCATCAAATGTCTTACTCATGATAATAAAAACCTCCGTTTTACTGATTATACGTGGGTGGTACCCTTAAACTTTACCGCCATATGACAAAATTTTAACACTAACTAAAGTTATTTTCAATGTGCAAAAACAGCAAAGAAAGCCCGTGGTTTTTGGCTGGTAAAGAGCCTTAAATTGCGGTAAACTAAATAAATAGAATACTTACTGGAGGTGGATCTATGGGAAAAGTTTTTCATGTAGATAAACAGATTGCCAACAAAAATGTTGAAGACTCCATCACTGAATGGACCAAGGTGGTCAAGTACAGTGATATCAATTCTGAAGGAAGGCTCTTTGGCGGACAGCTCATGAGCTGGATAGATGAAGTAGCAGGAACAGTTGCCCTCCGTCACTCAGGTAACCCCGTTGCCACAGCTGCAGTTGACAACATGCAGTTCAAGCAGGGCGCCAAGCTCGGGGACGTTTTAGTGATCGTAGGCAAACTCACCCATGTAGGCAGAACCTCCATGGAAGTCAGAGTGGACACCTATGTTGAAGATGTTCAAAATGGCATGAGACATGTCCTTAACAGGGCATACTTCACAGAAGTCTGCATCGACAACGACGGCTCAGCCGTTGTAGTGCCCTACGGCCTCAACGTTCGCACCGAGAGCGAGAAGGCAGAATGGGAAGGCGCTGAAAAGAGAAGAGACCTCCGCAAACAGCGCAGAATGGAAGGATTCTAAAACACAAAAGACCGGCTCTGGCCGGTCTTTTTATATCAATGGATAAGACAACAGAACCGTCCCCGTGTCTCATTGTGCACAACAAGACACGGGGACGGTTCTAGTGTCTCCTAGTTTGTCTTTTTATCGTAAGCACCAAGGATCATCTTCATGCAGCCAACAACCGGTGCTGCAGGGTGCTTCATGGTGAAGTACAGGAGCCTGTTTGCAAGGCCACTTATAGTGACGTCAGTTCCTGTCACCTTGCTTCGAATATCTTCCCTAAGAAAGATCTTTTTAACTCTCGCAGCTGTATCTTTATCAGGGCAGCGAAGTTCATTCTTCATCACAAGAAGAAGGATCATAACAAACTCTCTGTCCATCTGCTGGTCTGCGTTTTCAATACCCTTATCCTTGAGGATTTCCCTAAAAGTCTTATTGCTAAGTTCAAGATCCTTTAAGAAGTTTGGCTTGTAGGAATGTGCCATGGAACTGCCAACCAGTCTGTAGTGGTAGAAGTAACTATCCTTGGCAATTGCAAGTCGCTTAACATCGCACAGACATGGAAGAGTGATGTTGACGTCCTCGCTCATAAATATCGTAGGGTCGCAGTACTTGATGTTTTCAAGGACAAGCTTTCTGGAAATCAGCTTCATGCATCTGGACATGGTGACAGGTCTGACTTCCTCCCCAAGGAGACGGCGCCTTATCTTATCAAGCTCTGCTCCAGTGTACACGCCTGGCTGAAGAGCCTGGGTCTCTTTTCTGCGCTCTCCTGTCTTTTCAACGATGTAGTTGCCCGCAACAATCTCGCAGTCAATAAACGGATTCTTGTATCCGATGCCCCTTGCAGAAGCCTCACCTGCCTGCCCAGCCTCTTCCTGGGCGACGCTGGTCAGAGCATAGAGCCCTTCCATCATATCTGCATCGATCCAGTCATCGCTGTCAACGTAGGAAACATAATCGGAAGTTGCCTCCACCGTGCCTGCGATCCAGGCAGACTGCAGTCCTCCGTTTTCCTTGTGGATGACCTTGACGCGGCTGTCCTTTGCTGCGAATTCGTCGCACTTTTTCCCGCTGATTCCGTCTGTTGAGCCGTCGTCAACAAGCACGATCTCAATATCTGTCATGGTCTGTGCCAGCACTGACTCGATGCACTGATCCATGTATTTAGCTGTATTGTAAACCGGTATTATTATACTGATCTTTGCCATTACTTCTTCCTATCATCCGCCCTGCGGCTTCTTTTCTTCCTTGATACTACCTACTTTTCCAGCGGTCGTCAATCCGGGTGGATTTCCCTGATCTCCCAGCTCTTTATTCTCACGCCGTCGTAGCAGTGTTCTATGGTGAAAAGAGCTTTCGCACCGCCTGTTTCAACCGCCTGTCCGTCACTGCTTCTTTTAACTTTTCCCTGGTCTGCCACAAAATTCCCCAAAGAGTAGTAAACAAGCGTCTGTCCACCATCCCCGCGATCAATAACTTCCGTCTCCTGCACAACATGAGGGTGACTTCCGATAATAACATCTGCTCCTGCCTTTGCCATAACATCTGCCATATGCTTTTGGTAGTCCGAAACATCAGTCTCGTACTCATCACCCCAGTGGGCAAAGACAACAACAAAGTCAGCATCATTCCGCGCGTCCTGAATATCCATCACAAGTCTGTCTTCTGAAAAGAAATCCTGATCTATTGCAGTATCAGATCCTTCTTCTATGCTGTCTGCACCTTGCTCTGACGCATTCCCTGGCAGATAGTGCACCGCATAAGGGTACTTGTCCGATGCATCGATCCCGTTGGTTCCGTAGGTATATGACAAAAGCGCGATCCTGATACCGTTCCTTGTGATCACTTCATAGGGCCGGTACTGCGTCTCGCTGCTACCCTGTATCCCAACGCAGGTGATTCCATTATCTTTGTAAAAAGAACTGGTCACCTCAATCCCATATATCCCCTTATCCAACGCATGGTTGTTGGCGCAGCTGGCTACGTCAAAGCCTGCTGCCGCAAGAGCCTTTCCTACTGCCAAAGGAGATCCAAATTGCGGATAGCCTGAAACCGCAGACTCCTTATCAACCAGCACTGTCTCTGCATTAAATGCAGCAACATCTGCTGCCATGATCTCCTCCTTAAAAGGCTCATACAGATAATCAAAACTTCCGCTTTCATGGGCATAGGCATACTCATAGATTGACTTATGGATCAGATTGTCGCCAAAGGCCAAAAAAGCAACTTCATTATCCATGGTCTTAAGACCAAAAGATTCCCAGTGCCACAAAGCGCAGTTCCCATCAATATCCTCTGTAAGCAGCACAGCCTCCGATGTGGCGCTTCCCTCATTTAGAAGCTTCATTCGCTTAACATCCACTCCTATATCAGAAGCGAACCACTTCTGGCTGACCACCCCAGAAATCACACTGTCATGTCCAGACTCGTTACCATCAATTCCTTTTTGCGCCCCGCTTCCCACATCGTAAATAAAAATATGTTGTGAATAGCACCTCTCATCCGACGTGATCCAGAAGGGCCTGTGCTTCCCAAAGCGCCCACGCTTCCACACAAGAAGGATCATCTCGGTGGCGCCGTCTCTGTCGATATCGGTAAGGAAACCATCCTGAGTTTTATACTCAGAGGGAGACGACCAGAAGGGTGAATTTTCTCCCGGCATTTGGTAATCAGCATCGTTGTCCACATTTAGCACATCACTTGCATCAACACTCCCCGCTGCATAAAGAGCTGCCTTCCCGCCTTCAACCTTCAGCACAAGCTCACCTGACTGCTCACTCTTTTTCGCATAATGAACCCACGTAGGCGGCGCTACCAGGAGCCTAACCTTTTGGGCAAAAGAGCTATCTCTGCCAGTTCCTGTCTGGCCCCCAAAAACAGCCACAAAAGCCGCTGCAACAAAGGCGCAGCAAAAGGCTGCCACGACAATAAGTCGCAGCAGCCCTCTTTTATTTGCACATTTCCTTTGGCCTGTTTTATCCATTAAAATCCTTCACAAAATCATTCTGATCACTTAAGTCGTCCCAGGGATCAGTCCGTCACCATCATCTGTTCCCAGTAACAATCCTGTAGCTCTGGGTCCAATCAGGCTGCATCGTAACGTTGTCGTTCTCAACCCAGTTCCAGTCATCATCAAGGTATCCTCCCTCAAGAGAAGCTCTGAATTCCTCATCGGTCATCCTCTCATCAATGGGCACAGTGAACTGATAAAAACTATATACACTTCCTGAACCAACGTGAAGCTCCCCATCAATAGGAAATACCACAAATACTGTATCCGCCTTTCCTGAACCAACTTCAAGGACTGTGCCGTTAGGGTCAGTTGCAATGTCCGCAATAACAGGACATGGAGCCTGGTAGCTGTGGGCAAGATCAAGGCCGTCTGCAGCATTTACTTCCTGCCAGAAGTGCTCCAAGTTTCCACCGTAGCCCCTTATGAACTCATAATCATCATCAGAAAGAGCCTCATTCCTTAGCTCTTTTTCAGAGATATCAAGAAGCCTTTTTGCAATATCTGAAAGAAGCGCCAGGTCATCTTTTTCTGCAGAACTAAGCATTCCTGCTGCCTCAAGGCCATTTGACGTCTTCTCCGACAGATCTATGAACCTGCTGTAGATCACAGGCTCGGGATCAACGTAGCCGCGATCGTCAGGCATCTCGTCGTCGCCGCCGCCCATCTCTGCTGCAACCTGCTTGGCATAAAGAATGGTATCGTGCTTAAGCTCAGCGTAGGAACCCGCAAAGGTCTCAAGCTTTTTCTTGTTCCACTCATCGTTTTGCATGTACCATGGGTAGCCGCTGCCTCTCTTTTCAAAAAGAGGTCTTAATGTGTAAAGCCAGCCAGCGTAAAGACTTGCGCCCCAAAGTTCCATGTCTGAATTATCAAAGGTCTCCTGCATAACAGCCAGGTTGTCTGTGTAGTTCTTGAACTTTGTATCCCCCTGCTCATCAAGGATCTTGAAAGCCTCCTCAGAACCAAGGGCCGCTGCAGTATCAAGGGCATCAGGAAGGTATCTTCTCTCACCTTCAGGATTTTCCTCAACTGCCCTGTAGATCAGGTTCTGCATTATGGCAGCATCGATTGTAAATCTCTGTCCCATGAACCTGAAGGACGGGATCACGTTCTCCTCATTTTCCATAACCGGTATTCCGTTGATCTTAGGTGGCTGCGCCTTTTTAAGAGCCTCAACAACCTTTCCAAAGGCCGCCTCATCCCCTGCAACTTCTGCTACATCCGGAATCTTTCCGTAGGCACCTTCAAGAACCTGCACCATTTCTCCGTAGGTAAAGTCATCAGATACTCCAGCAAAAAAGCTTGTGACATCATACAAGCTGTTGTAGTCAGCATCATCCTGGGACAGTGCGCAGCTCATAAGGACGGCGCTCTTTGCCATCTCCTCGCTCTCCAGGGCAAAAGAGATCCTGCCGTACCACATCATTGCTCTGAAATAAGCCTCAAGCGCCTCATCCCCTTCATAGTAGCCCCTTGGCTTGTACTGGGTATAGTCCTCGTTAAGACCTGTTAAGAGGCAAGGCTCTATGGCTGAAGCCTCCATGATCTTGTTATACTCAGTATCTGTCACCTCAGCAAAAGAGCTGTCGTCAATTCCAGAATCCACCGAAGGATCCTGAAGTTTTGCTCCCACATAGAATAGCGCCACGTTCCTAAGTGCAGCATCTTCAAAATCCGTTCCCTTTAGGCTCTCGTACTGCGCAGTGCTCCTTGCAAGCATCTCCGCACTTACGATCTTAAGTTTCTCAGACAAAGACTCTTTTTCAATGCTCTTAAGAAGATATGAAAAATAGAGATGATAAGTGTGCATCAGAGAATCCACCGTCACAAAGTTAGGAAACATGTTGTAGCGGTTCATCTCATACACATCAAAGAATTCATGATAGCCATCGGGTCTGACAGCAAAGCCCTTATCTGCAAGAGCATTCCTCATCTTTGAGGTATCATTGTACTCACTGTCATACTCGGACTCAAAAAGATATGCAAAATTCTTGTGGTAAGTTACATTGGAAAAGTCAGATGCGACCTGGTAATCAGGAACAGATGGCACCAGATCAGGGTCATAATATATTGTTTCCTCAGCGTTTGAAATAAGGCTCGTTCCTGTCTTTTGGGGAGCAGCATCATCCCCGGAATCCATAGCCCCATCACTACCATTTCCTGCATCCCCAGCTGCAGGAACATCTTCAGAAGATACTTGATTTCCTACATCACTGACTTCTCCTGCAGCGCCACATCCGCCGGCAATAAGAGACATAGCCAGTAACATCGATAACACTCTCTTTTTCATAACACATTCCTCCTAAATACCAATTATAGCATAGTAAAAAAGTCATTGGGTTTAACCCCCAATGACTTCCCTTATTTCCTCTATTGTAGGCATTACGGATAATGCCCCTTTTCTTGTGGTTATGATAGAAGCTGCTGCGTTGGCCCTATCCAGGCACTCATACAGCTCTTTTTCCGAAAGAGCATCTATGTCCCTGCGGTGGATAAAGTCTATGGCGCAGGCACAGAACGTATCGCCAGCCCCGGTTGTTTCTATAGTTGCAGGATTAATGTAACCGGCCTTTTTCACCACCTTGTCTTTGTAAAGGACCATGCTGCCATCAGGTCCAAGGGTTGCAAAGACGACCTTTATTCCGTACTTTTCCTTAATCCTGCGGGCGCCTTCCTCCACATCAGATGTTCCTGTAAAGAGCTCCACCTCGTTATCCGAGATCTTTAAAACGTCGCAGTTTTCAAACCCGAACTCCATGGCAATAAGTGCATCCTCTTTTGACTTCCACAAGGGTTCTCTGTAGTTTGGGTCAAAAGAAATAACAGCCCCGTTTTCTTTTGCCAGCAAAGCCGCAGCTTTTGTGGCCTTTTCGCAGCCCTCATCTGTCATTGAAAGTGTACCAAAGTGGAAGAAATCTGCATCTTCGATCAGCTCTTTTTTCTCCATGACTTCGTCTATAGTAAGGCGCATGTCAGCTCCGGGATTTCTGTAAAAAGAAAAGTCCCTGTCTCCGTTTGGGAGCTTCTGAACAAAAGCAAGGGTTGTGGGAATTTCTTTATCAAATAAAAGTCCCCTTGAATCTATTCCCTGCTTTTCAATCCTCTCTTTTAGCATCCTTCCAAAAAAGTCATCGCCGACCTTTCCAATAAATGCTGTCCTATTCCCAAGATTCTGCAGCATTGAAAGAACGTTGCAGGGAGCGCCTCCAGGATTTGCCTCAAACATGGGATTGTTCTGGCTGCTTTCTCCGCTTCCGGTAAAGTCTATTAATAGCTCTCCAAGTGCTACCACATCGAAATTACGCATATCTCACCTCTTTAGTTCATGCATTGTCACATCCATAAGTAGGCTCCCCTGACAGTTAAAGCTGATGCCTTCAGCCTTTACGTCAGTTAAGATCACCATGGACATGACCTGTTCTCCATCGTTGATGAACAGTTCCATGCTAAACCTGTCCAAAATAAGTCTGAGGGTAATCTTACCCTTATTGTTTGAAACCCGGCATCTTCTCTGGTGTACGATGGCCCTTCTGCTGCCGGAGTGCTTTCTGTCTATCTTTACAATGTTATCTACCGGATCGTACTCAATAGTTGAGTAGGACTTTCCATTGTCAGCAAAACGTATCTCAAATTTCCTATACAGGGCATCTTCCAGGGCAGGCCTTACTTTTACAGTCATGTCGATGCATCTTCCCTCGATACTTGAAAGAGATGCTCTCTCTGAAATAAGGACGTTCTGTCTGCTGATCCTTTTCCCGTAGTAATTCTCTATTTCTCTCAAAGGCTTCTGCATCAGCCTGTTGTTTTCGATCCAAATCTCTCTTGGGAAGCTCATCTGACCAAACCATGGAAGGTCATCACGCCTTATTCCGCAGGTATCCCAGTTCTGCATCCAGCCGATCATGATCCTTCGTCCGTCTGCAGAGGCGATTGTCTGTGGTGCGTAAAAATCTATTCCATAATCAACTGCCTGGCAGTTTTCCTCGTTGAAGTTCCCGTCTTTATCGTTTGATCCAATTATGCAAAGTGTACCATTTCCATTGTGGAACTCAAGCTCTTCAGGAAGCATGTCCTGGGGGCTTGTCAAAAGAACCTGTTTCCCATCAAGTGGGAAGAAGTCAGGGCACTCCCACATCACGCCGAATCTGTGATTATTTTTTATCACCACCCTGTCATAGGTCCAGTTAAAGCAGTCATCACTTGTAAATAAAAGGAGCTGTCCGTCTTTATCCTCGGTCTTGTTACCGACGATCATGTAGTACTTGCCGTTTTCTTTCCACACCTTGGGGTCCCTGAAATCATATATTCCAGCACCCTTTGGAAGAGCCGACGCTCTGATCACCGGATTATTTCCATACTTTTTGTAGTTGACGCCATCCCCTACAGCCACGCACTGTGTCTGATATTCGTGCATGTCGCCATTTTCATCTTCCTCTTTGTGGACTCCTGTGTAGATCAGTACATGCTTTCCATCATCAGTTGCAACTGCACTTCCGGAAAAACATCCGTCCTTGTCATACTCCTCATCCGGAGCCATGGCTGCAGGCAGATATTTCCAGTTTATAAGGTCAGTGCTTGTAGCATGTCCCCAGTGCATTGGTCCCCACACAGTCTCGTAAGGGTAATACTGGTAAAAGAGATGATACTCTCCGTCAAAGATACTAAGCCCGTTTGGATCATTCATCCATCCACATCTTGGTGACAGGTGAAAGCCAGGCCTCATCTCATCAGGGATCATCTTTTCTTTTTTAACTTCATATTCTCTTGCTTTATCTAGTTTGGAACTCATTTCTTTACCTCAGGTTTAAAGAGAGGGAGAAGTACTCTCCCCCTCTCTCTTATTAGATCTTTATTACTTGTAGAACTCATCAAGATATTTCTGATAGATGGAAATGTACTCATCAAGTCCGTATGCGCTTACCTGCTTGTTGTAGTCTTCCCAGTCAGCATCTGAAAGTCCGTTCATAACGAAATTACTTCTGCTGGAGTTGATGTAGCTGATAAGGTCTGTCTGGATTGTTGTGAGCTTTTCTGTATCCTCAGCTGTCATGAATACGTTAGGATAAACGTACTTGCAGTTCATATCATCTGTGTAGTATTCCTTGATCCAGTCAAGACGGTACTGAGCATCATCAGGACATGTTACGTATACTCCGTAGTACTCATCAAGAATTGCAAGTGGTCCGCCAACAGCCTCTGCCTCACGAACCTCAACAGGTGATGCGTCTCCAAGTGGAGCATGCTTAAGCATCTTTTCCCCGTTTGCATTCTGTGAAAGCTCGAAGATATCAAACTCATCGTCCTCACCATAGGTTCCCCAGTTGTTCTGTGGTGACTGGAATGGATCATACATAAGATCGAGCCATGCACATACAAATGCAGGGTTGTCGCACTTTGCTGTAACTACGCATCTGCCGCGGTCAAAGCCTGATGTGAAAGAGCCGTTCATTGGTGTTACGTTTCTGGTATCTGCTTCAAGAGCAGCAAGAGGTACAAAGTCCTCAAGGTTGTCGATGTTAGCAACATCCCATGTGAAACATACGCCGTATCTGTGGGATTTTCCCTTTGCTACATATGTGGACCAGTCCTGTGTGAAGCACTCAGGATCGATAAGTCCTTCTTCGTAAAGCTTGTGGAGCCACTGCATACCCGACTTAAAGCCTTCTGTTGTAGCTGTGCAGATAACCTTCTTGTCATCAGTAACAGCGATGTGCTGTCCCATGTCGTTGTCGCCGTAGCCTTCGCCAAAACCGTTGATAAGAAGGCTTGGATCCTGGTCGTTCATGATACAGGACATAGGAATGATGTCACCTTCGATACCAAACTCTGCCTGAAGGTCTGATGCGTGATCCTTGAATGCCTTAAGAACTTCCTCAAACTCATCTACTGTTGTAGGAGTCTGAAGTCCAAGGAAATCAAGCCATTTCTTGTTGATGTAAGTAAAGTTGTTACCTACTGTCTGGATAGCTGTCTTGTTGGAACCAAGCTGCTCTATCCATGGAAGCGCCCAGATATGTCCCTCTGAATCCTCACACATTGTGCGGTACTCAGGATACTTATCAAATACTGCCTTAAGGTTAGGCATGTTGTTGTCGATGTACTCCTCAACAGGAATGATGACCCCCTGATCGCCATATCTTATAAGGTCAGAGTTGCTAAAACCTGCATTGAACACGAAGTCTGTAAGTGTGTTCTTGTTGGCCATGTTGAGCTGGATCTTATCTCCCCACTGATCGCTTGAAATAGCTGTCCAGTCAACGTGTACGTTGGTCTCTTCTTCAAGTCTTTTGAAGATTGTTCTGTTGTTGGGCTCTGACTCAGTTCCTGATGGGTAACTGATCGTACCTGTTATAGTGACTTTTTTCTCAAGTGGAAAAGACAGATCGTCTACCGATACATCGCCTGCTCCGCTTCCTGACGCCCCAGCGCCACATCCTGCAAGCATGCTGACACACATAGATGCTGCAAGGAATGTTCCTAAAAACCTGGATGTTTTCTTTTTCATTATTCCTCTCCTTTTTAACCTCTAAATATATTCAACCCTGTGCACAGGTGAATTGACCCTCATAAAAACCTTAACTCTTCTCTTTAGCCTTTTACCGAACCAACCATGATACCTGAATCGAAGTACTTCTGGAAGAATGGATACATTACAACCAGAGGAAGTGATGAGATGATGATGGTCGCATACTTTAAAAGCTCTGCCAGCTGTGCCCTCTGGGCTGTGCTCTGCATATCTGCAATCATTCCAGGATCAGGCTCGTTCTGGATAAGGATCGCACGAAGCACCAGCTGAAGTGGCTGCTTACTTGCTGAGTTTAAATAGATCATTGCGTCAAAATAGCTGTTCCACATTCCAACAAACTGCCACAGTGTAAGGACCGCAATAAGTGGTGTGCACACTGGAAGCAGGATCCTGAAGAAAAATACCAGCTCATTGGCGCCGTCCACATCTGCTGCCTCCCTGAGTTCTCCAGGAATTCCCTTGTAATAGGTCCTTGCGATTATCATGTTCCATACGCTAAATGACCCTGGAAGAATAACCGCCCACATGCTGTCCAGAAGCCCCATGTTACTGATAAGAAGGTATGTAGGGATCAGTCCGCCTCCAAAGAACATGGTGATAATGAAGATGGCGTTAAAAAACTTTTTTCCCTTAAAGTCATCTCTGGACATTGGGTAGGCACATAAAAGTGTCACAAATACAGAGATCACTGCAAATAAAACTGAATAAATAACTGCGTTTAAAAATCCTGTCCATATCATGGAGTTGGTCATGACTCTCTCATAGGCTGTCAGCGTCCACTTGCTGAAATCAAAGACAATGCCCTTGTTCTGAAGTGTTATTGGATCCATGAAAGAAGCGATTATGATATAGACAACCGGTCCGATTATTGCCATTACAAAGGCTGCAAGAAGGATATATCCAACTAAAAGAAAAGTCTTATCCCCCAGAGAAGCCCTTGCAAACTCACTCTTTTTCCTTAGTGTATTTTCCATTTTGATATCTCCTTATAACCCTTGTCCGTCGTTGAGCTTTTCTACCGTCTTGTTAACTACCAGAAGAAGAATGACATTTACTATGGTGTTAAAAAGACCTACCGCCGTTGAGTAACTGTAATCGCCGTTAAGGAGACCTTTTTTGTAAACGTAGGTTGCTATGATCTCCGATGATGACAGGTTCATGTCTGACTGAAGGGCATAAGCTTTTTCAAAACCGATGCTCATGATATTGCCGGCCTGAAGGATGAACTGGATAACAACCATGTCCTTGATGGCTGGCCACTCCACAGCCTTGATCTGCTGCCAGATGTTGGCACCGTCGATCTGAGCTGCTTCCTTGAGTTCCTTGCTGGCATTGGCAAGGGCTGCAGTGTACATGATGGACGCCCATCCTGCTCCCTGCCAGATTCCGCTTATGATGTAGATAGGTCTGAAGGCTGCAGGGATGGTAAGGAAGTTGATGTTTGTTCCCATCAGCATGTTGAGTGGTCCTGTAACTGATAAGAGGATCCTGACCATACCACATAAAACGATGACTGAAATGAAGTTTGGCATGTATAAAACCAGCTGGATCTTTTGCTTGATCTTGCTGCTTGCAACTCTGTTTAGCAAAAGAGCTAAGATAATGGGCATTGGGAATCCAAAGATCAGTCCGAAAATACTAAGCTTTAATGTATTGGCCAGATACTGAAGGAAATCCGGCGAAGATAAAAACTGCTGAAAGTATTTAAGTCCAACCCATTCGCTTCCAAGAATTCCTTTAAAAGGATTGTATTTCTGGAAAGCAATGAGGATCCCTCCCATTGGAAGATATTTAAAGATTATCGTAAGCACCAGGGCAGGCCCTAAGAAAAACACATATAGCTGCCAGTGCTGCTTTATATACACCAGCGTGTTGTGAAGGCTGTTATCCTTTGCTTTGGCATTCATGTTACTCCCCCTTCTGTATTTTACATTTGTAACATTTCCTTTGCGTATGTAAAATATATCACAGTGCATTTGTCATGTCAATATTTATATTTTACATATGTAACATTAAATTTTTACATTTGACACCAAAATGTTTACATTTTATAATGTAAAAAGTGTCATATGCACACTTATGAAACTATAAACGGAGAATAATAATGGCAAACAAAGTCACCTTGCAGGATATTGCAGATGCTCTCGGAGTGTCCAGAAATACAGTATCCAAGGCAATTAACAATACTGGCGTTTTAGCAGAGTCCACAAGACAGAAGGTTTTGGAAAAGGCGATCGAGATGGGCTACAAGCAGTTTTCCTATGCCAATTCCATTTCAGATATCAAGAATCCTTCTATTTCAAGGACTAAGGCTTCCGGAGAGATAGCTCTTTTCACCGGAAACTTCCTTAGCAATTCTCACTTCGCATCAACCATGCTTGATAAGTTCCAGCACGAGATAGCTCTTTTAGGCTACAGCCTCACAATGCACAGAGTTGATGAAAATAACGTGGCGGACCTTAGTCTCCCTATATCATTCAGACCAGACAACACCAAGGCCATCATCTGCATCGAGATGTTCAATCAGTCCTTCTGCGAGATGCTGTGCGATATGTCGATCCCGGTGCTGATGATCGATGCGCCGGTTGCCAGCTACTGGAGACCGCTTAATGCTGATATCCTTCTGATGGACAACTTCACCAGCATATATACAGTCATCAATGACATGAGCAAAAAGGGAATAAGCAAGATCGGTTTTGTGGGACAGGTCACTCACTGCCGCTCATTTTACGAGAGGTTCATGGCCTTCAGAGAGGCTCTTTATGTGAACAACCTTTCATTTGACGAGAGGTACTGCCTCACTGAGGTTCACAGCCACGACAAGGACTACAAGGAGTATTTATATAAAGCTCTGGAAAAAATGGAAGAACTTCCTGAGATGTTTATCTGCGCCAATGATTTCGTTGCGCTGGATCTTCTGTACGGTCTTAAGAAACTGAATGTGGAGTGCCCAAGGGACATCAAGCTCTTTGGTTTTGACGACTCTCCTGAGTCCAAGATCATGACCCCGTCCCTTTCAACCAGCCACATCCACAGCCAGATAATAGGCTACTCCGCAGCAAACCTTGTGGTTTCCCGCATTGAGCAGCCTGATCTTAACTATAGGATCACTTATACTGAAACTGATCTTATTTACAGAGAATCAACCAATATGTAATGGTCACCCCATAGCACCTTAGGGCGCTGTGGGGTATTTTTTTGGATCATTACTCTCTGACTGGATCCTCGAAATATCCTCAAGAGCCTCGTCATCTATCTGTCTGCCTGCATAATACTTGTTGCGGTCTTCCTCTGTTATCTTCCTTATGACCTTGCAGGGATTTCCTGCAGCAATGGTCCAGGCAGGAACGTCTTTGGTAACTACAGATCCCGCTCCAATAACAGCGTTGTCGCCAATGGTAACGCCAGGGCAGATCACCACGTTTCCGCCGATCCACACATTGTCGCCGATGGTAACATCAATGCCGTACTCATAGGCGCTGTTTCTGGTAGCGGGATGAACCGGGTGTCCCGCTGTATAGATGGCCACGTTAGGGGCAATCTGGGCGTTGTCACCAATCCTAATCATCCCCACATCAAGGAAGGTGCAGTTATAGTTGGCAAAAAAGTTTTTGCCGACTTCAATGTGAGTTCCATAGTCGCAGTAAAATGGCGGATTTACAAAAGTTGTATCGTCCGCTTTTCCAAAGAGCTTTTTAACGATAGTCTTAATGGCGCCAAAGTCAGATCTGTCCGCGGTGTTAAGCTCCTGGGTAAGGCGACGGGCTATTTTCTGCTCCTCAAATACTGAGTCGTCGGAAATATATACAAGCTCTTTATCTCTTCTTTCGATGTTGTTCATGGGCTCTGTTCTCCTTTGTTGGATGTATGTATTCAGTTTATAACACAACTTCCTTTGAAGCCAGCTTTTCTCTGAATCTTACGTCGTGCTCCACGATCAGCATTGTGGGCCTGTACTTCTCAATAAGGCGCTCTATCTGCATCCTTGAGAACACGTCGATGTAGTTAAGGGGCTCATCCCAAATGTAGAGATGTGCTGGTGTGAGGAGACTACTTGCAATTAGGACCTTTTTCTTTTGCCCTTCAGAGAATTCCTCCATGTTCTTTTCGAACTGCTCCCTATTAAGGTCAAGTTGTCTTAGGATTGCAAGAAGAAGGCTCAGGTCAAGGCCAGCTCTTTTTGCATGGTCAGAAAGCGTTCCTCTTAAGTGGGATGTATCCTGATTTATGTAGGATATGGTCAGGTTCGGAGCAAGAGATAATGTACCTGTCAGCTCCATGTTGCCCATGGTTTTGCTATCTGACAGCTGGGCACTGTCTCCATCGCCACTACCTCCTTCATTCTTTTTAAGAATAGCCTTTATGAGGCTTGATTTTCCGCAGCCGTTGGCTCCGCTTAAAAATACTCTCTCACCCTGCTTTACCTCAAAGGATAGATCACTTATGACATTTTCAGTCCCATCCAGATATTTCAGTGACAGATCCCTGCACTCAACGAGCCTTTCCTTGTAGTGCTCAAGGGGCATTATCTTAAGATCGATCTCCTCTTCCAGGTCATTAAGAAGTCCCTCTTTTTCCTCAATCTCCCGGTCCATGCGCTTTTCAAAGTTCTTGACCCTTGACTGCATCTTCTTGGTCTTGGCGCCTATAAAGGACCTTGTTGAAATGGACCTGTCATTTTCTTTGATGGGGTCAAAACCGATCTTGGTATTCTCGTTTTTTTCTGCCCAGCGGCTGCTCCTGTCAGCGGTGGCCTTTAGCTTACCGATTTCCTTTAAGTGCTTTTCATTTTCTGCCCTGGCAAAAGAGTCTTTCTTTTCCTTGTTCTCCCACCAGGAGGAAAAGTTTCCTGCCTGAACCTCAATACTGCTGCGGTTTAACACCAGCACATGGTCACAGACATAGTCAAGAAGATCTCTGTCATGAGATACCAGTATAAATCCCTTCTTGCCTGCAAGGTACTGCTTTACCTTGTCCCTTGCCTCCATATCCAGATGGTTTGTGGGCTCATCGATCAAAAGAAAATCATTCTCCCTTGAAAAAAGTACCGCCAGCATGACCTTTGTGCGCTCACCAAAACTAAGGGTCCCAAAAGGCCTGTACAGAAGCTCTGCGTCAATAGAAAGAAGCGGCAGCTCGCACATTACCCGCCACTGTTCAACCTGTGGCTTCCATTTTTCCATGAGTTCACTGGCGCTCTCCTCCAGCTCTTTTTCCGTAACCACATATGGAAAATAGTCAAACACTGCGCTTGATGTGATGCTTCCCTGGTAGTCATACTTTCCAAGCAAAAGGTTTAAAAATGTTGTCTTTCCCTTGCCGTTTCGCCCGATGAAACCCAGCTTCCAGTCCGTATCAACAGAAAAAGAAACATTCTCAAAAACATTCTCAAAAACATTTTCAAAACTTCCTTCGTATCCGAAGGTCAGATTACTTACATTTATCTGTGCCATTTTTTGTCACCTCCATATCGCCGATATTTCTTTTGCCAAAATACCGGACCAAATGGGCAATAAAAAATCTGCTTCCAGCCGAAAGCAGATTTCGGGTATTCAAAGTTGTTGAGGGGCAATCTTCTTGAGGGTGCTGATTGAGGGTTTTAATAGAGGGTTAGATATTCAGTATGTTTTCTAACGAGATAGCGGAAAAGGAGCTGCATTTACAGCTCCTCTCGGTCAGATGTTCGC
>NZ_JAGAYD010000066.1 GCF_017940685.1 Butyrivibrio sp.
GGCCTTTTCAACCAGCTCAGTTCCGTACTTGTTGAGGGTATCGTAGGTGGCCTCAGGGTTATCTGTTGTCACATTCCTGTTGCCACGGACCTCAGACAGAACCTGAAGAAATCTGTTCCTGTCGATACCAAACTCCTGAAGGATGTTCTTAACCTCTCTGTTAGGCTTTTTGATAACTGCCATAAACAGGTGCTCAACAGAGACGTAGGAATCCCCAAGGGCCTTGGCCTCATCCTCAGCAGACAACAGCGCTTTATTGAGGTCTGCTCCGATATAGGGTTGTCCTCCTGAAACCTTGGTGCGCTTACTGATGCCCTCTTCGATCCTGCCAACAAAAGACCTGGTATCAACGCCCATTCGCTCTACAAGCTTGGCAATAAGGCTGTCATCTATTGTCATGAGAGCGTACAAAAGGTGCTCCTGCTCGATCTCCTGATTGCCATATTCCACTGCGATCTTCTCGCAGCTCTGAACGGCTTCGATAGATTTTTGTGTAAACTTCTGTATATTCATAACTCCTCCTCTCCCGCAGGAAGGTAAGTTCCAGCCGCCTGCGACAAGGGTATTTTGCTGTTCTAGTTTATGTATAACACAAATTAGCACTCTCGTCAATAGAGTGCTAATAATTTAAATTCCGTTTACCATATTTTAATTTGCAGTTAAATACTGTCACTTTTATAATATTACCATGAGGTGACAGTATGACCAGCCAGAAAAAACTTATCGCCTTTATGGGCGGAATGATAGACGAAGAAAAAAACAGTAATTTCATCCGCGAAATGGAAAGAGAATGCCGTGAAAACGGCTATATTATGCTCGCTTTTGGTTTTTCTGAGATGACCCTGTGGAATCAGGATAAAAACAATTGCGAGATGAAACTCATCGAAATAGTATCACACCTTGACCTTACAGCTATCATCATGCAGCTGGAATTTATCAAAAGTGAGTACCTGATCGAGGCCATCAAAGCACTTGGCAAGAAAAAGAATATTCCCATCATCGCCATGGAAAAAGAGACCAAAGGATGCATAAATATTTCCATGAGATACAATAAGGGCTTCTCAGACATTGTAAGGCATGTGATAGATGTACATGGATGCCGCAAGGTCAACATGATCGCAGGTTTTAGAGGCGACTTCTTTTCAGAATCCCGTATAAAAGCCTACAAGCAGGTCCTTGAGGAAAAGGGGATCCCATTTGATGAAAACAGACTTGGCTATGGCGAATTCTGGGACAGGCCCGCAAGGGACGTTACAAGGCGTTTCCTTGAATCAGGAGATATCCCTGAGGCCATCATCTGCGCCAATGACAACATGGCTATTGCAGTGTGTGATGAGCTTATAAAACACGGCTACAAAGTTCCTGAAGATATAATTGTGACCGGTTTTGACGGGATAAAAAAATGTCTTTTCAAAGAGCCTTCCATTACCACCGTTGAGCCAGATTACCATGACGAGGCAAAACAGCTCATCCAGCTCATCAAAAACAACGAAGGCAGATCAGACTGCGATATCCGTACTGAGATAGGCTTTGTCTTAAAGCTCCGTGATTCCTGTGGATGTCGCATCTCCACTGACACGCTTTCTGCCGAGGATGTGACAAACCTTTTTGACAGTTACGAGGACGTCAACTGGGCAGTTACCAACATCAACGCACTCTTTTCCCAGACTGCTCACCTTGAGTCCATGAAAGAACTCTCTGAAGTTATTAAAAAGAGTCTATGGCTCTGGGAGCGAGATTTCCAATTCGTCTGCGTATACTCTGAGCTTCTTCGTCCAGAAATTCCGGAAATCGGAAAAGAGGAATACACAACATTTTTCAGTTTCAGAGATGAAGTAGGTTCAGAAATAGGAAAATCCTTTGACGCCAAAGAATTTCTTCCTGACTTTGACAAGATCATAGAAAACAATAGGATCAGCCTGATGATCGTCAAGCTCCTTCACTCAGGTAACCACATATTTGGTTACATTGTAGAGGGGTCAGAACACACCACCAACAGGGATATAAGACGATTTGAAGAACTGGGAATGACTCTTTCATCTGCCATTAACAACGTAGTGGCAAACAGGACCCTTGCAAGAATGCACAGGGAAATGGAGAAGCTGTCCATACTTGATTACCTTACAGGAATCCTTAACAGAAGAGGCTTTGTCAATGAGCTTAACCGTCTTATTGATATGCCTTTTAACAGAGACAGATATCTCACCGTCTTTTCCATAGACATGGACGGGCTTAAACATATCAATGACTTCTATGGCCACGCCCAGGGCGACTTTGCACTGTGCTGTGTCGCAGGAGCGCTCCAGCATATTGTCAACAGAAACGGCATCTGCGCCAGATACGGCGGAGATGAATATGCCTGTGCCCTGATAACTGATCAGCCTGTGGACTTATCTCCAGACATATTCCGCAGCCGCATGGACAATGTCCTTCTTACAAGAAATGATGTCCGGGAAAAAGAGTATGAGATAACCGCCAGCGTCGGAAGCGCCTATGCACCCATCGACTACAAGCTCAATCTCGAAAAGCTCATTACTGAAGCTGACCAAAAAATGTACCAGGACAAAAAACTAAAGCACAAAGGAAAAGTCAGGGAATCCTGACATGACACGGGGACGGTTCTTTTGTCATGAAAACATCTCTTTCATTTCTTCATCGATCAAAAACCTTGCATCGATCGTTACATTTTTTGTACATCTGGAGTGAACAGTGCCCGTCTTTTCAGGATACCTTCCTCTTTCGGAAGGACGTTCATCCACCACGATTTCACTTTTCCCGCTCTGGTTCCTGAATATAAAAACAGACTCAGTAACAGATATTCTCTCAATGGGAGAATACTCTTCACCCAGCATTATGACAGGACCTTCGCAGGTGATGTAGATCTGCTCCATGGTTATGTCGTGGACTTTTCCCGGGGTCTTGTCAGTTCCCTCTCTTTTGGTGGCGGTGATAGCAATGGGCTCTCCTTCTCCCCACCAGTTCCAGACTCCTGTAGTTCTGACTCTGGAATCAAGGAAATTCCTGGTGTTGCCTTGGATGTTTGAAAACCTGATGTTGTAGATCTCCCCTCCGTCTCTTGACCAGATCCCCACGCCTCTTATGCAGTCCCGAAGGATGCAGCCTGTTACCACTACATCGTGGATATCGCCGTAGGTCTCAGTTCCGATCTTGATGCCGGAACAGTTTGATGACAGGATGCAGTCACTTACAATGATGTCCCTGCAATCTCCATATCTTTTGTACATCGGAGTTGTGGACTTGATCACCACGCTGTCGTCGCCGCTGACAATCCTGCAGCCTCTTATGATCACATCCTGGCAGCAATCAGGATCAATACCGTCGGTATTGGGTCCCCGCTTGTTATTCTCAATGGCGATGTTGTCGATGCGAACCTTCCTGCAGCCTGCCATGTGCAGAGTCCAAAAAGCTGAGTCATAAAAAGTCACATCAGATACTGTCAGGTTCTCAACATCTTCCAGATAGCTCATCCTGGGTCTAAAGCCTGTGACCGCCAGAGGGCTTCCTTCATCAGCATGTTCAGGGTCGTCGTCAAAAAAGACTTTCCTGCCCTGACCATCGATCACTCCCGTTCCGGTTATGGCAATGTTTTTCTCATGAAGGGCAAAGAGAAAGCATCCCCCTTCCCAGCCGTCCACTTCATTGTCATCGCCACATTCCCTGAAATAATCGATAATATCCTTTTCATCAAGGCTGGAAATAAGGCGGGCGCCGTGCTCAAGGTGCAGCTCCACATCTGACTTA
>NZ_JAGAYD010000067.1 GCF_017940685.1 Butyrivibrio sp.
TATATCTTATCATTATTATAATACACACTCAAATAAAATTCAAGCAGAAAACGGCGTAAAACCGCGTTTTTTTCAATGTTTGTCACATCAGCCATGGAGCAAAAAGAGGTTTTGAGTAACTATTGTACGACTTTTAGGATAGCAACTATTCACCAGTTGGGGATATACTTGTTATGGCCATAATAGGTATTTTCCTGATACTGATTCGTGCGGCCTTTATTAAACAGACCAAGGAATTCAGGATCTTCAGGCATGCCCTGATCACGCTGCTTCTTGCTGCCATCATGGATATTCTCTATCATGCCTTTTTGGTAAATATTGAGCATGTTCCCAATATGCCAATATATGTCTTCAGGTTCTTGTATCATTTCCTTTTATTCCAGGAATTTGTTCTTTATGTGAGATATTTTGAGTACACTTTGCAGATGGTGAGAAAGTGGGAAAAATCCTACTGGTACACGGCGCTTTCAGGCTTTATTGTTTTTTCTGTTATAGACATATTGGGAAGTGTATATAAGTTTGGATTTTACATTACAGAGGATAAAAAGGCCCTTTATGGTCTTAACCTCTTTCCGTTCCAGTATCTTTTCTTTGTAGGAATTTTATTTGTTCAGATGCTCATGTACAAGAAAAGAGTTTACAGGCCCATTATCGGGGCATTTCTGGCAGCCCTGACCATGTCGCTTTTAGTCATGTATCTTCAGGGGACTCATCATCAGCAGTCCTTTACTACTGCGACATTTCTTTTCCCGGCCTTTGGCGTTCTATATCTTCTTCATGCAAATCCCTATGATCCGGAAATGGGTACCTTAAGGCTTGATTCCTTTGAGTCGTCAATATCCTACGCTGCGCAGCACAAGACCAGGCTCATCATGCTGAGTCTTTTTATGCACGAATTTGACGAGGCGGGACGCAAGTATCCAAAAGAGATGAAGGATACCATAAGGAAATACACAGAGAACTACTACAAGAATGCCACAATTTTCCAGATATCAGGTGGAAGACTTATCCTGACTGCAGAGCTTTCGGCAAATCTGGACTATGAAGCACGGACCCAGGAAGCGCTTAAAGTATTTAAGGAGCAGTACAAGGTATACGGTCAGGACTACAAGATAGTTATATTAAACAGTTTTGAAAGCATCACAGATCCTGATGACTACATAAATCTTATTCAGTACGTAGAAAACAGGATGTTTGAAAATGAGATCCAGTTCGTAGATGAGCAGCTTCTTGAAAAGTACTTAAGTCACAAGTATATCGTGGATGAGCTTCAGGATATCAATGAAAAGAAGGACCTTTATGACGACAGGGTAGTTGTTTATTGTCAGCCTGTTTATAACTTAAGGACCAGGAAATTTGACACTGCAGAAGCTCTTATGAGGATGCGGCTGGATAAGACCGGTATGGTATTTCCTGACAGGTTCATTCCTATTGCTGAAAAGCACGGATACGTCCATCAGCTGAGTTTGATCATTCTGGCAAAGACCTGCAGACAAGTAAAAAAGATGATGGATGAGGGCTATCAGGTCCAGAGAATATCAGTCAACTTCTCCATTTTGGACATCAGGGAGAAGGAATTTAGCGACAATGTCAAAAAGATACTGGCAATGAGTGGCATTCCATTTGAGAAGATCGCTATAGAGATCACTGAGAGCCAGAATGAGAAAGACTTCTCCATTGTAAAAGAGAAGATAATAGAGCTAAAGAAAAGCGGAATAACCTTCTACCTTGATGACTTTGGAACAGGCTATTCCAATTTTGAGAGGATCATGGAGCTTCCTTTCGACATCATCAAGTTTGATAAATCCATGGTGGTTGCAGCAAGGAGCGACGCAAAGTCAGAGACCATGGTATCTTACCTGGCCCACATGTTCACCGATATGAACTATGCAGTTTTGTATGAGGGAATAGAGGACGAGGTGGACGAAGATCTTGCAAGCCGCATGTACGCCAGATATCTGCAGGGTTACAAGTACTCAAAGCCCATACCAATCGAAGATCTTACACACTTTTTTGTAAAAGAAAACGGCAACTGATCTATTTAGATCAATTGCCGTATTTTTTATAGTACTGCGCTGTTTATAGCGTTGTGGACCTTAGCGGTCATCTCATCTGAAAGCTGAATGTTCAGCATATCAATAACCCTGTTATCTATTGAATATCCCAGCCTGTTGGCATGGAATCTGAAATCATCTCCATGAGTCATATCGTAGCTGCTCTTCATGCTGTCAGAAAGCGTCTTGGTGGCAACCATTGAATCGTAGGCCTGCTCAAAGGCTTCGCCAAATTTTCTTTTGGTTTCTTCATCCAGACCGTTTAGCTCTTTTACGGACCTGGAAGCTGCCTCCTGATTGAGATATTTACTTGTTATTCCGTTTGCAGTCGCCAAGAAGTTAAAATCCATATTCTGCCCTCTCCTGAAACATTGTCAGAATATATATCGGATGCAGGAGGAAAAAATTAAGAGGGTTTAGTTGTCTTTTTTTACCCTTGTCTTTCTGTTATAATTTCATCTGTATAGGGAGGGCAGAAGTATGCCAAAAGTATCGAGTAAAGAGAACAAAAATCCATATTTCAAAAGGAGGGAGGAGCTTAAGCTCACCAGAGATCAGGCCAGCGAGCTGCTTGAGTCCATTCCACCTGAGAGAATAGAAAAGATTGAAAACGAGAGAGTATCTCCACATCCTGACGAGATCATGATCATGGCGGACAAGTACAAGTCCCCTGAGCTTTGCAACTATTACTGCTCTAATCAGTGCCCAATTGGGAAGAGGTACGTTCCTGAGATCAAGATGCAGGATCTTTCACAGATCGTCCTTAACACTGTGGATTCGCTTAACACAGTTCAGGACCAGCAGCGCAGATTTATCAATATCGCAGCTGATGGTGTCGTTGACGACGCTGAGATCGACGATTTTGTGGACATCCAGGAGGAGCTTGAAAAGATATCCATCGCAGTTGAGACTTTGCAGCTGTGGTCAGAGCAGATGCTGGCCAACGGCTCCATCAACGTTGAAAAATACGAAGCAAGAAAGAAACTGAAAAACAAGCAGGCTAAGGAGTGATGAGGGGATATGGATTTTTTATCCTTAGGCTATATTGCGTTTACAGCAGCCGCTTTAGTTTTATATTACAGACTTCCAAGGGCCCATCAGTGGAAGGTTCTGCTTGTTGCTAACCTATTATTTTACCTTCTTGTTGGCAGATGGAACATCGCCTTTATCCTTGTTACGGCGTTTTCTGTGTGGTATGCAGCCATCCTCTTAGACAGGCTTTCAGAGCAGTTTAAGGCCGCAAAAAAGACCGCTGAGAGCCGCGAAGAGAAGAAGGCCCTTAAGAGCAGATTTCAGAATAAGAAACGACTTGTGTTGTTCCTGGCACTGGTCCTGAACTTCGGGATACTGGCGTTTATGAAGTACTTCCGGGTAATGGGATCCTGGGGTCAGGGACTTTTGGTGCCCCTTGGTATCTCTTTTTACACCTTTCAGGCAGCATCGTATCTTGTTGATGTCCACGGCGAGAAGTATGAGGCGGAAAAGAGTTTTCCAAGGTTCCTTTTATTTGTATCCTTCTTTCCACAGCTGGTGCAGGGCCCTATTAACAGATATGGCAAGATGGGACCACAGTTTTTAAAAGAGCACAGCTGGTCAGCGGAAAGAGCTAAAAGAGCAGTGATACTGATCCTCTTTGGACTTATGAAAAAGTACGCTGTAGCCAACATGCTGACTGACAGCATAGCAAGGATATTTGATTCACCGGCTGATACGATCCCAGGATCACTGGTGGTATGTGGCATTTTACTTTATTCAGTCCAGCAGTACGCTGACTTTTCAGGCGGTATCGACATTGTCCTGGGTGTGGCTCAGCTTTTTGACCTTGAGATGATGCCAAACTTCAGACAGCCCTATTTTGCGGTTTCTCTTGGAGATTTCTGGAGAAGGTGGCATATTTCACTGGGAGCATGGATGAGGGATTATGTTTTTTACCCATTTGCGCTTTTAAAGCCCATGCAGAACTTTGGAAAGTGGTGCAGCAAGCATCTTGGCAAGCACTTTGGAAGGGTGCTTCCTGCGGGAATCGCCAATATCCTGGTGTTTTTCCTTGTTGGCGTGTGGCACGGAGCCTACATGCACTATGTGTGGTGGGGACTTTATAACGGGATTGTCATTGCCCTAAGCGATATTTTGGAACCGACCTTTGGGAAGGTGTCAGAGCTTCTTCATCTGCCGCTAAAGAGCAGAGGGATGCACATTTTCAGAATTATAAGAACATTTGTTATTGTAAATATTGGCTGGTACTTTGACAGGATTGAGGACATGGGTCAGTGTTTGGCCTGCTTTGGAAGAACTGTTTCTGCTTTTAAACCAAGTGAGTTTTTGTATAGCTTTAACAACGTCTGCCTCAATCCGGATCTTGTTAAGCCCATGTACGTTCTTGGCGGAATGGCCATTGCACTTGTTGGAACTGTGGTCATATTTGCAGTTAGCCTTTGGAAAGAGCTCCATCCAGAGGAGAATATCCATGAAAGGTATGGGAATAAGGCTCTTACAGGTCTTTCCTGGGTATTCCTTTCAATGATGGTCCTTGTTTCCTTTGTATTTACAACAACTACAGGAGGTTTCCTATATGCGAATTTTTAAAAAGTATGGAACCTTCTTGTGTTTCATATTATTGTTCATAATATTAAATCTTGGTTTATCATTTGCCCTAAGACCATATAGCGGATCCGGATCAGAGATGTGGAAGGGATTTGCTGCTAAGGGGCAGCTGGACATGGTATATACCGGTACTTCTTTTTGCCTGTGCGACGTGGATCCTGCGCTGGTGGATGAGGTGACAGGCCTTAAGTCCTACAACATGGGCACCAATATGCAGTCTATCCAGAGCTCATATATAGCCCTCAAACAGGCTATTGAAAGAGGCGGCATAACAAGGGCAATCGTTGGCATTGACCCGGAGATCATGGAGATGGGAAGGCAGGATAACTTTAGGGCTGAGGCCTGCTTTGTAAGGAATTTAAGTGACACTCTGCCTGTTTCGAAAAAGATCGCTGCAGATGCAAGTTTTGTGGCATCCAAAGACTTTATTGGAACCCCGTCATCAGTTCTTTACTACTTCCCATGGACTTATGACAGGGTTGGTAACCCATCCTTAAACATCAGGGAAAAAACCCAGGGGCAGATCCTTGATATGACTGACCACAGGGATGAAAACGGTCACTACGGCTCTGATGAGATTTACGGCGAAGGAAGGCATTTTATCGACCTTACAAGCCTTGTTCAGTGGAACAACGAGGTTGATGACCTGTATTATATAAATGTTCAAAAGGACAATCTGGATACCCTTGAGGATATGGCAAAGCTTTGCAATAAGGAAAATGTGGAGCTTTTTGTCATAGCATTTCCTACAACCCAGGCGCTGTCTGTCTACAGACTTGACAGTTACCAGGAATATACAGATCTTATCAGAAACACGCTCTCTAAGTACGGTGTTGAGTACTATGACTACAACCTTGCAAAAGAGGAGTATGTGGACGTATTTAACCTTGAGATCTACAGGGATAACGGACATCTTAATAACCGCGGAACAGAGCAGTTTTCAAAGGCTCTTGGTACCATGGTGACAAAATATGAAAAGGGCGAAGATGTAAAAGAAATGTTCTACGACCTTCCGCCCTATGAAGGGAACTAAGAGATGAGCTATTGCAACAGCGTTCTTGACCTTATAGAAGGTCAGGCCATTATCAATAAGGACAAGATTGCCTTTACAGATCCGGCAAAAGAGATATCTTTTGGCCAGTTATATCTCTTTTCCAGGAAGATAGGAACGTTCCTGGCAGGCAGGATTGAAAAGAGGAGTCCAGTCTCTTTTTACATGGAAAAGAGCTGCGATGCGGTGGTTGGAATGTTTGGCGCCGTGTACGCAGGGGGATTTTATTCGTTTTTGGACGTAAGGCAGCCAGTTGCAAGGGCTGAGAGCATCCTTAACACCCTTAAACCGAGGGTTGTGTTTACGGACGCCTCAATGCTTGATAAGGCAAAAGAGCTGTCGCTCCCAAAAGGGTGCGAGCTTATCCTTCTTGATGAGCTTATTTCGAAGATGGATGAGCTTCCTGTGGACGATGAGAAGCTTGGAAGTATAAGGGCTCTTTCCCAGGATATTGATCCGCTCTACGTTAATTTCACCAGTGGAAGCACCGGCGTTCCCAAGGGAGTTACTGTGTGTCACCGCTCAGTGCTTGAATTTATAGGCTATTTTGTTGATATATTCGGGATCGAAGAGGGAGATGTACTGGGTAACCAGGCACCTTTTGACTTCGACGTATCAGTTAAGGATGTATATTCAGGACTTATGACAGGCGCAAGAACAGCGTTGATACCAAGGGACTATTTCAGTAACCCCATGACCCTTATGGACTACCTTGCGGACCAGAAGGTTACTGTGATCGTGTGGGCTGTTAGCGCCATGTGCTTTGTATCCATCATGAACGGCCTTGAGTACAGGAATCCTGAGTCAATCAGGATGATCATGTTCTCGGGAGAGGTCATGCCAGTTAAACACCTTAATCACTGGAAAAAGTTCCTTAAAGAGGCCACCTACGTTAATCTCTACGGACCAACTGAGATCACCTGCAACTGCTCATATCATGTCCTTGACAGGGAATACGAGGAAAATGAGGTCATTCCTGCCGGAATACCTTTCCCAAATGAACATGTCTTTTTGCTGGACGAAGAGGACAAGCTGGTTACGGAGCCTGGCATGGAGGGCGAGATCTGCGTAACAGGAACAAGCCTTGCTCTTGGATACTACGGCGACAAAGACAAGACAGACGCTGCATTTATGCAGAACCCATTAAATAAGCTTTTCCATGAGATGATGTACAGGACCGGAGATATCGGAAGATACGATGAAAACGGCATTTTGTACTATGTTTCAAGGAAAGACTTCCAGATCAAGCACATGGGCCACAGGATCGAGCTTGGAGAGATCGAAGTTGCTGCAATGGCCACAGATGGCGTAACAAGGGCCTGCTGTATCTACGAGCCGGATAAAAAGAAGCTTATCCTGTTCTACACAGGAGATAAGGATAAAAAGGAGCTCCAGGCGCATCTTAAAGAGGATCTTCCGCCCTATATGATCCCATCTACAGTTAAGGCGCTAAAAGAGATGCCAGTTAACAAGAACGGTAAGATAGACAGGACCTATCTTTTAAAGGAATGGAAAAATCTATGACAACAGAAAACCTTAAGGAAATAGCGGGTAAATACGGCACTCCGTCATTTCTTTTCGACGAAAAAGCTCTTAAAACAAGGCTTAGAGCTATAAAGGAGATCGTAGGGGACAAGGTGACTTTGTGCTTTAGCATCAAGGCCAATCCCTTTCTGATCCCTGCGATGCGGGAGGTTACTGAGCGGTTAGAGGTTTGCAGCCCGGGAGAGCTTGATATTTGCAAAAATCTCGGAGTTGCCCCTGAGAGGATTGTATATTCAGGCGTAAATAAGACTGAGGATAATGTACGGGACGCAGCAGAGTACGGCGTGGGCATCTATACTGCAGAATCCTTAAAGCATGTGCTCCTTCTTAATGACGAGGGAAAGCGCATAGGAAAGGCTCTTCCTGTGCTTCTTAGACTAAACGGCGGAAGCCAGTTTGGTATGTCCAAGGAAGATCTTTTTAAGGTCCTTGAAAAGAGAGATAGCCTTGATGGAATTGAGATAAAGGGAATCCACTACTTTGTGGGAACTCAGAGAAAAAAGCTTACTCAGCAGCAAAAAGAACTTACCATGCTTAAAGATCTCTACGACGAGATAGAGAAAACCTATGGCATAAGACTTGAAAAACTTGAGTATGGCCCAGGACTTCCTGTACCTTACTTTGATACTGAGGATTTTAGCGATACTTTGGCCCCTGTAAAAGAGATTTCTGACGCCCTTAAGGAAACAGCCACATGGTGCGATCTGACCGTTGAAATGGGCAGATTTTTCACTTCTGAGTGCGGATACTATCTTACTAAGGTCATGGATATAAAATCCGGGGAAGACACCAATTATTGCATTTTAGACGGGGGTATGAACCACCTGACCTATCTTGGGCAGATAATGGGTATGAAGATCCCTGTTATTCATAAGCTTGAGGCTGAAAATAGAGAAGATATCGATGTAGAGATCAATAATACCTTCGGAGAAGCAGAGCTTTGCGGCAATTTAGAGGATGGAGCAGCCGACTATGCCCTCTGCGGAAGCCTTTGCACCACTGCGGATGTCATTGTTAGGCAAATTAGGTTGCAGGATTTGAAAATAGGGGATATACTTGCATTCTGTAACGTTGGAGCATATTCTGTTACAGAGGGAATATATTTATTCCTCAGCAGGACAATGCCAAGGATTCTCCTTGCCAAGGAAGATGGCAGTATCGTCGTGGCAAGGGACTTTACTGAGAGCAGCGTCTTAAACTATCAAAGTAAACAGTAAACAAGAGATTAAGGAGATTTTTTGATGGAAGAGCTTTTGGATATCCTTTCAGAGATCAAGGATGACGTGGATTTTGAAACAGAGGACAGGCTTATTGATGATGGAATACTGGATTCTTTTGATATTCTCCAGATCATAAGCGCATTAAATGATGAGTACGACATTTCAATCCCAGCATCTGAGATCATCCCGGAGAACTTTAACAGTGCAGAATCACTGTGGGAGATGGTACAGAGACTTCAGGAGGACTGATATTCAGTCCTCTTTTTTTATTCGATGAATTCTTCGTATCTTCCGTAGTTTTCAGCATTTAAGTAAGCTTCTATGGTGATACCGTCTCCTTCATAGGCAACGGATACGACCTGGGAGCTGTTTCTTATCTGGCTTTCAATGCCGGATTTGTCATAGGGGATCTTTAAGGTGCAGAGCCTAAGTGACTCATTTAGTTTCTTTTCTATGAGATTTACCAGTTCCCTGATGCCAATCCCGCTCTTTGCAGAGATATAGATCTTATCACCCCTTAAAAGGGGAATATCAACGCTTTCAAGCTTTTCAGCCTTGTTCATTACAGTGATCCTGGGGATATTGCCAGCTCCAAGCGAAAGGAGCGTCTTCTGCGTAACCTCTGAATGCATCATATAATTTTCATCTGACGAGTCTATCACTTCCACGATAAGGTCCGCAAACAGGGCTTCTTCCAGGGTTGAGTGAAAGGCGTTGACCAGGTCAGTGGGAAGATCATTGATGAAGCCAACTGTGTCAGATAAAAGAAAGGCTCTGCCACTGGTTGTTTCGAGCTTTCTGACGGTTGTGTCAAGAGTTGCAAAGAGCATGTCTTCAACATAAACCTTCTGACCAAGATCTCCACCATACTCATCTATGAGCTTGTTCATAAGAGTGGATTTTCCTGCATTTGTGTAGCCTACAAGGGCAACAAGAGGAATTCCTGCTGATGAGCGCTTATTTCTTTGAAGCTTTCTTGTCTTTTCAACTTCCTCAAGTTCACGGCGGAGAAGGGCCATCTCTTTTTCAATCTTACGTCTGTCCAGCTCTATCTGCTTTTCTCCTGAACCCTTATTGGACAGGGAACCGCCTGTTCCTCCCTGTCTTGAGAGGTTTGCCCTAAGGCCAACGAGCCTTGGGAGCATGTATTTAAGCTGGGCATAGTCCACCTGGAGCCTTGCTTCCCTGGTTCTTGCTCTTTCTGCAAATATATTGAGAATAAGACCTGTTCGGTCAATTACTTCAACATCAAGGGCCTTGGAGAGGTTTGCAAGCTGTAAGGGAGAAAGAGTGTTGTTAAATATGGCTGTGTCGATGTCGTACATTTCGATGACAGCCTTGATCTCCTCAATTTTTCCTGAGCCTATATATGTAGCGGAGTCCTCTGCTGCAAGATTTTGTGTGGAATTCATCACAGGATCGATGTCGCAGGCCTTGGCAAGGCCCTTAAGCTCATACATTCCAACCTCAAAATCCTCGTCGCTTACGCGCCCAATCTTAGCGCCAACCAGCACAGCACGCCTTTTTTTGTCGTTTCCAGTTTCATAAACCTTAGTATTACTCAATTAATTACTCCTCAAAATATAAATATAGATACATATTACGTTTTTTTGTATAATCTGTATATAAGAATTGTTTTGCCAGAGTTGAAAGATATTCGTATAAAGAGTCAGAGAGACATATATCAAGGAGGTAAATTGATATGGGCATTGATAAGGATTTAAATGGCGCACTTAATGATGACGCACTTGAAAACGTAGCTGGTGGCATGGGAGACGTACAAAACCTGGTGTACAGTGATAAAACCAATAAGAAGGTAGTAACTACTATCCAGAAGGGCAAGGCTAAGCCAGCAGGAAATCTTCTTTACACTGAAAATAAGTCTGGCAAGAAGGCGGTCGAAGGCAAGACTTTTTCAGGTGATGTCATAGGAAAAGGCACAATGTGCTAATAAAACGTAGTGTTTATCAGTGTTAACAGCATCCTAGGAGAGCAGGAACCGCATAGTTCCTGCTCTTTTTTCATCTTTCTTAACCAATTCTTACAGTTTTCTTTCCTGTTATTTTATAGGGAGTTTATCCTTTTTATAATTATGAACCGTATAATTATGTGTAAGATAACGAAAACGATTAAGGAAAATAACAAGGGGAAAAATCATGCAGGGGAAAATAGTTAGGTTAAGGGAGATTGATGATATTGCACTTGGCTTTATCTTTTTAGGAATAACAGCTTTAGTACTTGGAGTAGCAATGCTAATAGGGAGCGTAAGTGGTCTTGTATATTTTGCAAATCACGGACTCAGGGCTACAACGCTAATGGTGAACACTATGTATAATGGAATTGCTTTTGTAATCTGCTCAGGAATGTCACTTCTTATGACTTCAATGCTGATATTTACCATCAGAAATGAGATTGTTTTAAAGGGAATTGAATATATTTCGCTTTTGTCAGTTCTTTTTACAGCAGCAAACGTGATCAGGGAGCTTGTGCAGGGAACTAACTTCTTTGAGTTTGGCGTAGCATTTGTAGCACTGGCCATCTGCGGAGTGTTGTACTACGCGATCTGCAACATCAAAAAGAGGATCGAGTACATGATGGATCTTCAGAAGATCAGAGATACTCTTGAGGATTCCTTAAAAGATGTTGGCTGATGACATATGATACCCCGTTGAACTGGTTTTCTCTAAAAAGAGAGAGATCAGTTCTTTTTTTTACTGTTTTTGTTATGTAATCGCCAGCTTAACGTATATATAATGTCTATATAGCAAAGAAAAATCAGTTTTGCTTATGAACACAGAACTTTGAAAAAGAAAGGGGATAGAAATATGCAGATCACATTAGAAGCAGTAGAAAAAGTTATGGAACAGACAGGGGTTGATTACAAGGCAGCAAAGGAAGCTCTTGTCAAGACAGATGGAGACGTTGATGCAGCAATCAAGCTGATCTCTCCTGACACCAAGGACATTAGCGATGACATTAAGGAAATGATGGATAAGCTTAAAAAGAAGGTTGAGGAGGGAAACGTTGACAGGATCCAGATCAAGAAGGGCGACGAGGTTGTATTCAGCGTTCCAGTAAATGTTGGTATCGTTGGCGGACTTTTAGGACTTGCAGCAGCACCTTGGGCACTGATCGCCGGATCAGTTGCAGCATTTGGACTTGGATGCAGGCTAGAAGTTGTTAAAAAAGACGGAACCACAGACGAAATTAAATAATAAGATAAAGGTAGGGCGGCTTGCTTGATGCAGGTCGCCTTATTTTTTATAATAAAACATATCATTTTTGTTACGGAGAAAGCTGTTGAGTTATAGATTAAACGTCCCTTACAGGGAGAAAGATCAAGCAAAAGCATATGGTGCCAAATGGAACTGGGAAGGGAAGTACTGGTACTGCACAGCTCTTACAGAGGAGCTAAAGCGCTGGTACGACGGCCCTGAGGAAGGTAGAGATGAAAGCGCAGATAATGTAGTGGCTGGAGCGCCGGTAGCGCCTTCGGCTGTGACTTTGGCGGGCTTTGGATCTGCGGGCACATCCGGGGCTCAGGCTGATGACCCTTACGCCAAGTATAAGAGCGTATCTGAGATAAATTACCTCATAACCGACCAGTTTGAGATGAATCCTGCATTCAGGAATATACTGGTCAAGGGAGAGGTTACCAACTACATGGGCCCTAACAGCGGCAATTACCACTTTCACATCAAGGACGAGAAGTCGCTTCTTTCCTGTATTTTGTGGAGGAGCACAGCTCAGAGTGCCTTGAAATTTCAGCTTGAAGCGGGAAAACAGGTAGCCATCGCCGGAAGCCTTAACTATTCAGAAAAGAGCGGAAAAACGAACCTCATCGTCAGGCAGATA
>NZ_JAGAYD010000068.1 GCF_017940685.1 Butyrivibrio sp.
ACGGAAACGACATAAAGGATAAGCCTATTCCCTTAAGAGCCAAAAAGAGCAGATATGTAAACAGAAAAATCCCCTTCACCGCCAAAAACAGAGAAAAGTGGCTTGATATATGCGAGGCACATGGCATAGAGGTTGAGAGGATAGCCGATAAAAAGGCTCTGAGGGGGCAAGAACTGTATGAGATGAACCAAGAGAACCAAAACATCGAAAAAGAAAATGAACGGCTTACAGAGGCAATTAAGAGCCTTAATACGCAAAAAAAAGGCATTGAGGATGCTCTTCCTACTCTCCAAGATTCCCTAAAGGCTCAAATAGCCCCTATAACCTCTTCTGTCGTTGAAGAGGTAAATAATATGGATTTAACCCCTTATTGTCCTTCTGCGCCCTCTACGAACGAATTAAAGGCATTAAAAGACGGTCTGACGATTAAAGAACCTAATCTTATAAACTCTAACTATAGAGTGACTTTTGAAAAGAATTTTGCAGATAAGGAAAAAGCCCAGGCATTTATAACCGCAATCGGTAAAGCCTTTGATTTCATTGAGAAATTTAGCCCTAAAAAGATACGATTAACCTTTACTAATGCCCTTAAAAATATAAAGTTCATCGGCAAGGAAAATGTGAACCGAGCAGCTGCATTAAAAGAGTTCCTGATTTACAAGGGATGTCCGGATGTGGAAATTAAGGAGCATAAGGTCAAAGGCGAATTTAAGGCAGAGATTAACTACAATACACATTATGCCATTGATAAGGACTTGAATATCTATGACATAAACAGAAGCACCCCTAACAGAAAGAAGATAGTTGCTCAATACGATACCGAGCGTAAAGGCTGGATGATTGGTAATGAGATTATCTTCTCCAAAGTCTTGGAAGATTACCAAAAGCAGTCAAAGGAAAGAGAACAGAGCAGAGAACATACACCAAAGGCAAAGAATAAAGATCAATCAATAGGGTGATGATCCGTCCGTCTATCTTCTCCCTGAAAGGGAGATAGAGGGATAGAGCTATAAACATAGTTACTAATATAGTTATTTATATGGTGTGAGTAGTTTGAGTGGGTTTAGTGTGAGTAGTTTGAGTGGGTTTAGTGTGAGTAGTTTGAGTGGGTTTAGTGTGAGAAGAGTATTGACATACTCACACAATGATATTATACTGTCCTTAGGTCGAGGTTGCAGGTTTACGAAAGGAGCAGATATGGAATATATCACAAAGGTAAACGGCAAGGAAATAGCAAGGTTCACGGACGGAAAGGACGCAGAACACTTTGCTCAATGGAAAAGGGATAGGCTTGCAGATGAATTTGCTCAGGAGCAACTTAAAAAGTTTCTCGCTGAACACCCAACTACCAAATACGGAACAAAGACCCTTCCGGGCGATGTTCCCCTCTCCGCCACCTATCCCGAATATTCTGCCTATGTAAAGACGCTTGAGCAGATCGTGACTATAGAGGAGGGCTGATATGTCAATGTATTACAGCGATGAGGACAATCATCAGATCACCTTGGAAGAATACTTCAAGGGTGAGGTAAATCCTAATCTCTTCGGTGTGTCGATGATCTTCACAGAGGCACGAAGAAATATGAAACTCAAGGAATACAAGGCTTTCACCTTTGCTTTGAGTAAGCACGATTGGACTAAGCCCTGCCCCGATACTCTTTATCTCGACAAAAAGGAGCTTGCAGCATATTTGGGAATTGAAGCTGATGAAGATCATCTATCCGAGAATCTTATGCGTGATATAGGAGATATGCCTACAAACAGCTTTTTGAAATTCAAGGACAAGGATAAGGATATATACATAAACGGCTGTTTTGTGGCAACCATAGCCTCTTTCCCAAATAGGGTAAGGATACGCTTGAACTCCGATTATCTGCCTTTGTTCGGAGCATTGAACGGTAAAGAAAGCCGATATATCACGATGTGGAGCGGAGATATAGCCAAAATGAGCAATGAGAGGTCTATTAGGTTCTATGAATTTCTCAGGGCAAATTCAGACAGTCGGCTCTGCTCTCACGATGGGCAAATGAGCATTAAGAAATTCAAGGAACTATTTGAAATACCCTATCAGGGACAAGGCTCTTATACCGACAAGAACGGACATTTTGCAAGGACACATTTTGAAAAGTATGTGATAGATCCCCTTGTTGATGATCTTTCAAAAACGGAAATGATTAAGCTCGTAATGAATGAAAAAGGCAAATATTACGAGAAAGTGAAAAACGGAAAATATGTAAATGGCTATAAATTCTATTGGGAGTTCCATAATCCAAAGGATATGATCGAGAAGAAGGAGATCAAAGAGGATCTGATCGATGATGATGTGATCGAAGAGGTGGAGCTTTGGGTTCATGCCCTCGATGAATTTAATTTCAGCAAGGCACAGCTTGACGCTATCCGTTCAAGGCTGATCCTGATACCTCAGTCGATGATGTTCGACAATGGAGCTGCACACGGATCGCTCGATCTCGACAGATATCATTTTATGGAGCAGAGGGCAAAAGATATTTTGGCGGAGGATTCACAAAATCATATCAAGAGTAAATTCAAATATTTGATAAAAATTTTGGAGAATAATTATCTGCAAAAAAATTAAAAAGGCGGTGGAGGTGGAGGAGATTTTTTTACACCAACCGAAACGAAAAGAGGATCCCTTTAGGGTCCTTTTTTTGTTTCGGGCGGTAGACTGGGGGATGCCTTCGGCGGGGCGTGTAGCGCCCCAAGAGAACCCTCGGAGAGCCTCGATAGTCCTTGCTCGCTTGCGACAAGGCGTACGGGGTACTACTTGCGCACTTTCGCAATTTTTTTTATAATCTTATCACAAACTTTTTTTCAAGAAGAGGAGAAAAAGAAATGGCAAAAAAAAGAGTGACTAATCACAATGGCAGAGTTTCCAAAAAAACAGGAAAGCCTTACGATCCGAAACACAATGACAGAAACTTTGACAAAGAAAATGCTGAAAATCTTCTCGACAATCCGGAGCGAAAAAACATCGATCATCAATGGCTCGATGATTTGGATCCGGATAAAAAATCTCAACTTTTCTCGATGCTGCATATAGACAAAGAGACCTTAACCAACGAAGAGGCAGAGTCTCTTTATTACCAATTTTTTTACAAAAAGTGGCTCGATGATCAGAACGAAAAACATCTGAAGAGCAGACATACCGAACGCATCAAAAATATGGATCAAGTTCGGGAAAATAAAAACTATTGCCCAGAAGAAGAAATCATCAAGATCGGAAAGATGACTGATGAGCAAGTTGAACCCGAAATTTATGATAAGTGCGTATCGGAATATATCGACTTTTTGAAAAAGGAATATGGAACACACTTACATATCCTCGATTGGAATACCCACTCTGATGAAGCAGGCGGTATGCATACGCATATCCGTTGGGTGTGGGATTATACAGACGAAAAAGACGGACTATTGAAGATCGGACAAGACAAGGCTCTTGAACAACTCGGCTTTGAGTTGCCGGTTCAAAAGGACGAGAACGGCAATATCCTTTACGAAAAGGAC
>NZ_JAGAYD010000004.1 GCF_017940685.1 Butyrivibrio sp.
ATGTTCATGGCCTTCGGAAGGGGCCCCTTAAGTTCTACGGTCCGGATGCTCCCTGCCCTGGTTTTGCTGATTGTTTTTGGTTTTGAGACATTAGCCGCAAACGCCATTTTCAAACGCTCCATGCAGTTTTTTTATCGCATGTGAGAGAAAGCCAGCAGGGCAGGTGAAGTTTTTTCATCATAATGGTCATACGGTGCGCAGCACCTGCAGGAAATAGTAAAAGCCCATATCCAAGCTCGAGGAGTTTGGATATGGGCTTTTCTTATTTCCTTACCGCTCGCCACAGCGAGCGATGACCATTATGAGCCGTAGTTCTGTGATCTGCCCTGCGTGAGCGGTCGAGCATGCGTAATCGAGAAAAAACTGCAGGAGAGTTTAAGAAAAGTTTCGTTTGCGGATAGCGAAAAACTGAAAATAATAGTAAAGCCGGGGCAGGGAGCACCTACTCACCGTGGGCAGAACTTAAGGGGACTTCCGAAGGCTCATGAAAAAAGCGGCTCCCTCTCAATGTCTCAAAAGTATGAACTTATGGGGAGGGCAGTATGGCCTAAGGGTTGGTGGTGGCGGCGCCCTGAAAGGAAAGACCCGGAGTGGGCAGTCTGGTGGCGGAGGCGCCAACTAAGCCACCCAGTGGCCTGGCGGCAGAGCTGACAACAGAACCGTCCCCCTGTCAGGTTGCGCGCAATAAGACAGTAGAACCGTCCCCGTGTCTTGTTTTTGCTAAAAAATAAGAAACTGTAAACACTTACATTGTTTTCCATAAACTAATCATAAAGAAAAAGAGTGCGATAACTGCTATATCTTAAACGATTTCGAAAAAATATTAACGAAGTCTAAAGTGGGAATTAAGCCTTCGTAAAATGACAAAATTTTGGTCAAATATGATGGTTCATATGATTTTGGTGGGTGTAAAGTTGCACTTGTGTTAAACAGAAAACAAAAAAACAAGATTATTTATGAGGTGGATGAAAATGAAAAAGAACAATGTAAAGTCACAGATGATCAGGGTTGCAGCATTTGGTTTAAGCATGAGCATGGCTTCACAGCCTGTAGTTGCTTTTGCTGCTGAGGAAAATGAAAGCGCTTTCAACAATACGGAAGAGATCACACTTGATCAGGAAACAAATTCAACTGAAGAGTCAGCTGCTGAGGAAGCTGTTAAAGAGTATCAGGAACAGACAGACGAGGTTGCAGCAGAAGTAAGTGATGTAAACGATGCAGTTGATAATCTTATAGAGAAGAAATACGAAAAAGAAAACAGCAAGGTTGATACTTACAGAGATGAGCTGAACACAGCAAACGATGCTATTTCGTCAAGCGACAACATCATTGAAAGCGACATCGAAAAGCTTGAAGAGATAAATGAAGAGCTTAAGGATGGAACAATCGAAGCTGGTGCCATCGTAGCAGAGAACAGCAAGAACGTTAAGGAAGCTAAGGACGAGCTTACAGAAAAGAGTGCTGAGATTGATGCAGCTACTGAGGCAATCAAAAATGCTTCAACAATTTCTGAGGCAAATGCTACTTATGATAAGGTAGAGGAGCTTGCAAAAGAGGCTGAGACTTCTTATGAGGAAGCAGCTAAGAAGTCAGAGGAGCTCACAAAGAAGTTTGAGGAAGCCCAGAAGGCTGTAGAAGAAGCACAGGCTCGCTATGAAGAGGCAAATGCAAAGACTTCTGAGGATCTTGAGGCTGCAAGAGCTGAGCTTGCTGATGCTCAGAGAAACCTTGAGCTTTTACAGAATGAGGCAGACAAGGCAATTGAGAACGCCAAAGAAGAGCTTGAGGATGCCAAGGATGCAGCAGAGGCTAAGGTAGAGGCAGCTGATAAGAAGTACGAAAAGGCTAAAGAGGATCTTCAAAAGAAGAGAGAAGTAGTAAAAGAGAAGCAGGAAAAGCTTGAGGAAGCTAGAGATGAAAAGGATGTAGCAAAGAAAAAGGTAGAAGATATCAAGGAAGCAATCAAGAAGGCTGGACAGGGCCTTGATCCTGCAGAAATTGCTGAGCTTGAGTACCAGCTTGCTCTTGCTGAAAGTGCTCTTCAGACTGCAGAAGAGAACTACGATGATGTAGTTGAGGATGTAGAAGAGGCAAGAATTGCCAGCGAGGAAGCTGCTAGTGTAGAAGAGAGTGCAAAGAAAGCTGTAGAAAAGGCTCAGGCTAAGTATGATGAGCTTTCTGCAAAGGTAACAAAAGAGCAGAGAGCTGAGGCTGCAAAGATCACAAAAGATCTTGACAAGGCCAATAAGGAACAGAAAAAGTCTCAGAAGAACCTTGAAAAGGCACAGAATGCAATTGTGAAGTTAAGTGAGGATTACAAGAAGACTTTTGCGAATATGAAGGAGGCAGCTGCAAAGCTTTACGACAAGGATACAAAAGCTAAGGATAAGGAGAAGCTTGCAAGGAAGGTAGCAGATTATAATAAGCGTCTTGATCAATACTTGGAGGATATAGATGCAAATCAGGTAATTGTAAACACTGAATCTGAAAATATAAGAAAGAATCAGGTTGCAATAGCTGACCTTCAAAGAGAATACGATGAGAAAGCAAAGCCTGTCATCGAGGAAGCAGCTGCTAAGACAAAGTTTGATAAGAAGAACGAAGCATATGAGCAGGCTAAATTAACTGCAGAGACCAAGAAGCTCGCTTATGAAGCAGCAGCACAGGAGCTTGCAGACTACGAAGAAGATATGGAAGCTCTTAAAGAGGAAATTACTGACCTCAAGGAAGAGATCAATGCTGCAAAGGGCGATACAACAGAGCTTGAAAAAGAGCTTAAGAAGGCAGAGAAAGAGCTTAAGAAGGCAAACGACAACGTAGATAAGGCTAAGAAGGCTCAGAAGAAGGCTTCTGAGGCTAAAAGGAAGGCTGCAGATTATGCCAACAAGGTAAAGAAAGAAGTAATCGCTGCTAATAAGAAGGCACAGGCTGATATCAAGAAGGCAGAGAAAGCTTATGCAGCAGAGGAAGCAGCATATAACCAGCTCATTGATGAGGCTGATGATGCTCTTTCAGAGGTAGAGAAGGCTCAGGCTAAGGTAGATGATCTTGAGGATAAGATTGCTGACCTTGAGAGAACTATGCCTGGTGTATCAGAGAAGAAGAGCATGGACCTCTTTGTACTTGAGGCTCTTAAGGGAGAGCTTGAAACTGCAAACAAGGACCTTGCTGACAAGAAGACAATTCTTGATGAGATCAACAAGAAAGTAGATGTAGCTAAGGCTGCAAGAGATAAGAGAGTTTCTGACCTTACACCTAAGGGAAGCGATGATGATAACCAGGGCGGAAATGGCAACGGCGAGAGCCAGATTCCTACATTCATCCCTGTAGCTACAAGAACAACAGTAGCACAGACTGCACAGGCTACACCTGTAGTAGCTGCTGCAACAACAGGCAGACAGACAAGAAGAGCAGCTCAGGCTGCAAACGCAGAGGCTAACGCAGATGCAGAGGCACAGAACGCAGTAGCAGCAACAGAGGCAACAACTGATGTAGCAGCTCCTGTTCAGAATACAGAGACAACAGCTCCTACAACAAACATCGAAGATGGCGAGACAGCACTTGCTGCTGAAGTACCTGCTACTAAGAAGTCAGTATTTCCATGGTTCATTGCCGCAATCCTTGCAGTAGTTGGAATATCCACAGAGGAGTACATGAGAAGAAAGCACCTTGCCAAAAAGGCAAAGGACAATAAATAAGCCAACCTCTAATAAATAATCAAATACATAAAACACAGGAAGAGCGGACCTTTTGGGTTCGCTTTTTCTGTTATTATCAGAAAAGTTGTGGTATTATATCAATAATCATATACAGAAAGCGGAAGGTGTCTGCGGGAATTAAGTTTCTGCGCAGGTGAAAAGGGAAGCGGGTGCAAGTCCCGCGCGATCTCGTCACCGTGATTCGTTAGCTTTTTTCATAACCACTGGAGAAGTCCGGGAAGGGAAAAACAGCGCTGCCATGAGGCTGAAACGATCAGTCGGGAGACCTGCCCGTCGCTGCATATGGGAAACCAGGCCACGAGGAATTGGCTATGCGAATGGACTTTGGCAAAAGAAATCTCTTTTGCCGGTATTTGTGTGTCTATTTACAGCCTCTGCCAAAAGCGGAGGTGTTTGTTTATGTGTCAGTTTCTATTTCGCGCCTGGAAAAAAGCCAGTATCTGGCGAGAAATTTGGAGGAAATTATGAAAAAGAAACTGATGACAATTTTACTTGCAACCGTCATGACTTTGAGCATGGTTACTGGTTGCGCTGGGCAGACCGCTGTTGAGCCTGCAGAGGCTACCGAAGAGGTACAGGAAGCTGCCAAAGAGGAAGCTCAAGAGGCTACAGAACCTGCCACAGAGGCAAAAGAGGGCGCTCTTGAAGATGGCGAATATTCGGCCAAGTTCACAACAGATGGATCTATGTTCCATGTAAACGATGCATATAATGATCTTGGAACTCTTACAGTTAAAGATGGTCAGATGACTATCCATGTATCTCTTACATCTAAAAACATTAAAAATCTCTTCCTGGGAACAGCTGAGGATGCCCAGAAGGAAGGCGCTGAGCTCCTTCAGCCCACAGTTGATACAGTTACATATGAGGATGGCACAACTGAGGAAGTTAATGGCTTTGACATCCCTGTCCCTGTACTTGATGAGGAGTTTGATCTTGCTCTTATTGGATCAAAAGATAAGTGGTACGACCACAAGGTTATGGTCTCTCTTGCAGAAGGTGATGACGACCAGGCTGCAGCTGATAACGTAGCAGATCTCATCGATTCTATCTACGTTCAGAAGTGGGATGAGACAACTGATGAGCGTTGTGCAGAAGCTAAAAAGGCCTGGGATGAGCTTACAGATGCTCAGAAAGAGCTTGTTGAGGGCGAGTTTGCTGATCCTGACTACTTTGGAAGAGATACAGGAGATGCGTCTAAGGACGATCCATTAAACCAGGATGATATCGGAGAAAAAGAGCTTCTCGTAGTAAGCTTTGGTACTTCATTTAATGACAGCAGAGCAAATGACATCGGCGGAATCGAGAAGGCCCTGGCAGCTGCATATCCTGACTATTCAGTAAGACGTGCATTCACAGCACAGATCATCATCAACCACATTCTTGCAAGAGATGGTGAGAAGATCGACAATATGGAGCAGGCCCTTCAGAGAGCGGTTGATAACGGGGTAAAAGAGCTTGTTGTTCAGCCTACACATCTTATGCATGGCGCAGAGTACGACGAGCTTGTAGAGGCACTTGATGGCTACAAGGACAAGTTTGACAAGGTTGTAGTTTCAGAACCTCTTCTTGGTGAGGTTGGCGCTGACGCCAAGGAAGTTAATGACGACAAGAAGGCTGTCGCTGAAGCAATCGCAGCAGAAGCAGTTAAGACAGCAGGCTTTGGTTCACTTGCAGATGCAGATAAGGACGGCGTAGCATTCGTATTTATGGGTCATGGAACCAGCCATAAGGCTAAGGTTACATACTCACAGATGCAGTCCCAGATGGAAGAGCTTGAATACAGCAACGTATTTATTGGAACTGTAGAGGGTGAGCCTGAGGAGACAGCCCTTGAAAATGTTATCGAAGCAGTAAAGGCAGCAGGCTACAAGAAGGTTGTTCTTCGTCCACTTATGGTTGTTGCTGGTGACCACGCAAATAACGATATGGCAGGTGATGAGGAAGATTCATGGAAGAGCGGCTTTACTGCCGATGGCTCTTTTGACGAAGTAACATGCCAGATTGCAGGCCTTGGAAGCATTGCAGATGTTCAGAAGATTTATGTGGAGCATACAGGAAGTGCGATTAAGTGATCATATTATAAAAAGATGCAGGCTCGTTCTTGCAGCAATATTTATTCTGATGCTTACAGGATGCGGCAGAGTTCCAGATGGGGAATATGCCGCATCTGTTACTCTTACGGGAGGCAGTGGCAAGGCTTATATCGAGAGCCCTTGCAGCGTCACGGTTTCTGGAAAAGAAATAACAGCTGATATTGTATGGAGCAGCAGAAATTATGACTTTATGATGGTTGACGGAGTAAAGTATGAGCCTGTAAATACGGAGGGGAATTCCGAGTTTGTGATTCCCATTGTCCTTGGAAAAGAGATGGCGGTTTCCGCAGACACAACTGCCATGAGTAAGCCTCATCTTATAGATTACACGCTGAAGTTTGAGATACTTGAAAATGGCAAAGAAGAAGGACAAAGCCAAGATGCTGAAAGCGCCATGGCAGGTGAACAGAGCGGATCTTCGGAGCCATCAGAAACTTCTAAGCAGGTTCTTGATCTTGAAGAAACCGATGCGGACATCCTTAAGTTTATATCTGAAAAACTGGGCATAGGGTACGTGTCTACTGATGAGATGCAGTATGCAACAGGTTTTAAGATATACAGGCTGGAGGATGGATTTGATCTTATTGCGGTCTGCGATGGCAGATATTATCTGGTGATACCGGAAGGAGCCTCAATTTCAGGGCTTCCTGACTTTGGAGAGGGGATAGTATCTCTTTCGCCCATAGGAGATTCTGACACCCAGCTCGTTGCAATCACTCAGCCCCTGGACAGCATATACCTTGCTGCCAGCGCAGTAATGTGCCAGTTTGACGCAATTGGGGCAGTTGATGCGCTAACACTTTCCGGTATTGAGAGGGATGGCTGGTATGTGGAATCTGCGGTAGATGCAATGGACAGCGGATCTCTCCTGTACGGTGGTAAGTACAGTGCCCCTGACTATGAGATGATGCTTGAAAAGGACGTAGACCTGGCTGTTGAAAGCACCATGATCCTTCACAGTCCCAAGGTCATAGAAAAGCTTGAAAAACTGGAGATTCCCACCTTTATCGACTGGTCAAGCTACGAGGACAGCATACTTGGAAGGCTTGAGTGGATCAAGGTTTACGGTCTTCTCACTGGAAAAGAAAAAGAGGCAAAGGAAGCTTTTTTGCAGCAGCAGGACATGATGGAGAAGGTTGACGCTCACTCCCTTGATGGCAAAACAGTTGCGATTTTCTCAGTAAACACAAGGCATCAGATCACCACTAAGAAGGGGAATGACTACCTTGTTAAGATGGTAGAAGCTGCGGGGGGAACATATCTTTTGCCAAAAGGCCTGACTGACGAAGACACCAGGTCCCAGGTAACGATAAGTGTTGAGGCATTTTACGATTATGCCAAGGACGCTGATATCCTGATCTACAACGGAGTTATTGAGGATCCACCAAAGACGCTGGATGATCTGGCAGCCATGGATGGGACATTTGCAGACTATGGGGCTGTAAAGGCCGGGCAGGTGTACGTAACCACAGGTTCCATGTACCAGCTTGCCAGTAGGAGCGGAACGATAGCAGAGAGCATCTATGAAGTTCTTTCCGGAAAAAAGGAAGAAACTGAGTATATCTATAAACTTAAGTGATGGGAGAAAAATGGCTAAGAACCTGATGATACAGGGCACCATGTCAGGTGCGGGAAAAAGCATATTGACGGCAGGGATCCTAAGAGTCCTTCATCAGGACGGCTACAGGGTAGCGCCATTTAAGTCCCAGAACATGGCTCTTAATTCTTATGTCACAAGGGATGGAAAAGAGATTGGAAGGGCCCAGGCGCTACAGGCTTTTGCGGCAGGAATGGAGCCGGACTCTGATATGAATCCCATTCTGTTAAAGCCGACAGGAGAGACTGCGTCACAGGTTATCGTAAATGGTCTTCCTGTGGGCGATATGAGGGCAGCTGATTATTTCAGGAAAAAGAAAGACTACATTCCGGAAGTATTATCTGCCTACGAAAGGCTTTCATCCCGCGCAGATGTAGTGGTGATAGAAGGGGCTGGAAGCCCTGTGGAGATCAACCTTAGGGAAAATGACATTGTAAATATGGGCCTTGCTAAAATGCTTGATGCCCCGGTGCTTCTTGCAGGAAACATTGATCCTGGCGGAGTTTTTGCGCAGCTCCTTGGAACGGTGCAGCTACTTAGCAGCGAAGAAAGAGAGAGGGTCAAGGGCCTTATCATCAATAAGTTCAGGGGAGATAAAAAGCTTCTTGATCCGGGACTTTCCATGTTTAGGGATTACTGCGACATTCCATTTGTGGGAGTTGTGCCCTATGCGGAGTTTGAGCTTGAGGAGGAGGATTCTCTTTCTGACAAGCTTAAGGTTAGCGGCGGTTTTAGAAGCGACATGGCAGGCAGAGATGTTATCAGGATTGCAGTCATAAGGCTTCCTTTTATCAGCAATTACACGGACTTTGATATCTTTGAGAAGATCCCGGAGGCCCATCTTATTTACACTGACTCAGCAGAGGCTGTTAAGGCTGCAGATATTGTGGTCCTTCCAGGAACCAAGAATACCACCGGTGACCTTAAGTGGCTTAGGGATAAGGGACTTGATAAGGCGATGATCGCAGCAAGGGAAAAGAATGCAGTGATCATCGGAATCTGCGGCGGATTCCAGATGCTGGGCAGAAGGATATTTGAGGAGCCCTGGGAGGGGGCTTCAAAGAAACCGGGAAAACCTTTCGAAAAACATGGTGATATGGAGAATTCTGCGCATCTTCAGGGTCTTGGAGTGCTTTCGGTGGATACTGTGTTTAAGGATCAAAAGACCCTGGTTCAAAGTGAAGGCACTCTGTCAGGGGCTGGGGGCGAGTTTTTGGTCCTTAATGGGCTATCCTACAGAGGCTACGAGATCCACATGGGAGTTAGCAGAAACCTGGATGATGGTTGTGATATGCTTTGCGCCTCAGATGCGCAAAGCCTTGCAGGCAGTAGTGGAATGCTGTGCTGCAGTGGAAACGTTCTTGGAACCTACATCCACGGCTTTTTTGACAATGCCAGTGTGACTAAGGCGGTTCTTGATATTGCATCCCGTAAGAAGGGAATTGGGAGCGTATGCGCTGGTCTTGAGGACCTGTGGGTTTATAGAGACAGAGAGCTTGATAAACTGGCTGATGTTGTGAGAAACAGCCTTGATATGGAGTACATTTACAAAGTGATAGAGGGCAAAGTGTGAGTATAAAAAACATTCTTCCTTCAGAAATTGAAAAAGAGAGCTTCAGGATCATAAGAAGTGAGCTTGCGGATAGGGGAATAGATATCCCGGCGGAAGTTGAGCCTACTGTTGTGCGGGTCATCCATACAACGGCTGACTTTGAGTATGCAGATACTATGCGTTTTTCGGAAGGGGCCATTGAAAAGATAAAAAGCGCCTTAAGGTCCGGAGCCCACATAGTAACTGACACGAATATGGCTCTTTCCGGAGTCAGCAAAAAGACTTTGGAGAAGTTTGGTGGATCCGTCCACTGCTTTATGGCAGATGAGGATGTGGCAAGACAGGCAAAAGAGAGGTCTGTTACAAGGGCCTATGTCAGCATGGGAAAGGCGGCCAGGATGGATGTTCCAACCATATTTGCAATTGGAAATGCGCCAACAGCTCTTTTGAGACTGCGTGAGCTCTGCGACAATGAGGAATTTCGTCCCATGGCTATAATTGCAGTTCCTGTGGGATTTGTGAACGTGGTGGAAGCAAAAGAACTTATAATGGAAATGGACATTCCGTATATAGTGAATGTGGGCAGAAAGGGCGGCAGCACTGTGGCTGCAGCTATCTGCAACTCGATCCTGTACAACATGTAGCAGAAAAAGGGGCAGTTTGTGAAGGGGCTTTATATTGAAAAGGGCGGAAAAAAATTAAGATGCGGATACACCACTGGAAGCTGCGCCGCTGCAGCTTCTAAAGCTGCGCTTATCATGCTCCTTGACATGTGCGATGTACGGAACGTTAGGATCGTAACGCCCAAGGGCCCTGAGTATGTGGCGGAGATTGAGGATATAAGACGCGATACCAAGACTAATGCCGTAACCTGCGCTGTCACCAAGGACGGGGGAGATGACCCTGACGCCACAAATGGAATGAAGATATATGCCACGGTTTCGGTTGAGCCAAATGAGTCAAACTGTAACGTCCCCAATGACTCATTGGTTGAAATCGACGGAGGCTTCGGGATTGGCAGAGTTACACGCCCAGGCCTTGACCAGCCTATAGGGAATGCAGCCATAAACTCTGTTCCCAGGAAGATGATCGCAGACAGTATCCTGGAAGTGTTAAAGGAGCGAGGCATCATAGGAGTTAAGGTGAAGGTCCTGATAAGCGCTCCGGAGGGCGAAGAGGTCGCCCAAAAGACCTTTAACCCCAAGCTTGGGATAACAGGGGGCATTTCGATCCTTGGAACCACGGGGATCGTAGAGCCCATGAGCGATGAGGCAATCCTATCTACCATAAAGGCAGAGATCAGCATAAGGCGGGCTGAGGGAAACAGCATATTGCTTATGGCGCCAGGTAACTATGGCCTTAAGTTTTTAGCTGACACCTACGGTCTTTCTGAGGATGCGGCGGTGATGTGTTCCAATTTTGTCTATGATACCCTTTGCTTTGCAAGGGAGGCAGGATTTTCAAAAGTCCTGTTTGCAGGGCACCTTGGGAAGCTTATCAAGGTGGCAGGGGGAGTTAAGAACACCCACTCTGCCTATGGGGACCGCAGGATGGAGATACTTGCTGAGGTGACCAGATCTTTTTTGCCAAAGGGCTATAAAGGCAACCTCATAGAGGATATAGAGGGCTGCGTCATGACAGATGAGGCAGTCAGGCTTATCACTGAGGCAGGAATGAAAGATGAGGTTTTCAAAGAGGTGGCAGAGCGCATAAAGAGAAGCATGGAAGGTTGGATGGACGGCCAGATGCAGGTAGAGACCATCGTGTTTAGCAGCGGCTATACAAAGCTTGTTGAAACCGAAGGCGCCGGTGAGATGATGGAGCGCCTTACAGAGGATCAGGGCAGGAAGGCTTAAGGAAGGCAGGAAATATGGTTCATTTTGTAGGAGCAGGTCCTGGAGCAGAGGACCTTATAACCATCAGAGGAAAAGAGCATCTTGAAAAGGCAGATGTGATCATATATGCCGGATCCCTTGTAAATCCCGGGCTTTTGAAGTGCGCCAAAGAGGGGTGCGCTATCCACGACAGTGCAAGGCTCACCCTTGATGAGGTCATCGATATTGTTAAGAAGGCAGATGGAGAGGGGAAAGAGATCGTCAGACTCCATACCGGAGACCCCAGTATTTACGGGGCTATCAGGGAGCAGATGGACGCCCTTGATGACCTTGGGATCATGTACGATGTGACGCCCGGAGTCAGCTCTTTTTGCGGAGCGGCAGCAGCTCTTAATCTTGAGTATACGCTGCCAACAGTAAGTCAGAGCGTCATCATCACAAGAATGGACGGAAGAACTGCGGTTCCTGAAAAAGAGTCCTTGGAGTCACTTTCAGAGCATGGCTCAACCATGGTGTTTTTCTTATCAGCAGGGGATACAAAAAGGCTCTCAGAGCGCCTTATAGCTGCGGGAAGAAGCGAGGATACGCCTTGCGCCATAGTATATAAGGCCACCTGGCCCGACGAAAAGAAATTCAGGTGCAATCTTAAGACTCTACCTGAGGTTGCAGCTAAAAATGACATAGAAAAAACGGCTCTTATCATAGTTGGAGATGCGGTAGAGCCTTCAGCATATGAGAAATCAAAGCTCTATGATCCGGGCTTTACCACCGGATTTAGAAAAGGGACAGATACCTGATGGAAAAAGAAAGGAAGATAAGGAGAATAATAGTTTTTTCGGCCCTGACGGTACTGGCCATGCTGGGGATTTTTGCCGGCATAGCTATTGGAAATGTCAGCATAAGCTTTAAAGAAGCACTACTGGTGCTGACCGGGCAGGGAGCTGGAAAAAATGCCGCCATCATTACGGACATAAGACTTCCGAGAGTCCTTATGACCTTTATTCTTGGGGGCGGCCTTGCTGTGTCCGGATTTCTTTTGCAGACCTATTTTGCAAACCCGATCGCAGGCCCTTATATCCTTGGAATTTCTTCAGGAGCCAAGATGGCTGTTGCCCTGATGCTGATATTTATCGTGGGATCCACTGGCAGAACTTCCAGCATGATGCTAGTAATGGCGGCATTTGCTGGGGCAGTTATCTCAACTTTTTTCATCATCATGATATCAAGAGCTGTGCGGAATATGGGAATTCTTCTGGCAGCAGGCATTATGATAGGCTACATTTGCAGCGCCATCACGGACTTTTTAATTGCCTTTGCTGACGATTCAGATATAGTTAATCTCCACGGTTGGTCCCAGGGAAGTTTTTCGGGAACGGACATGGGGACTGTGAAATACGCAGCGGTGATCGTATTTACAACGTTTATCCTTGTTATGCTCCTTAGTAAGGCGCTGGATGCCATGAGGCTGGGGGAAACCTATGCAAGAAGCGCTGGAGTTAACGTTAAGGCCTGCAGGGTGTTTGTGATCCTGCTTTCCAGCGTGCTATCTGCCTGCGTTACAGCTTTTGCCGGACCTATCTCTTTTATTGGAATTGCAGTACCTTTCCTTGTAAGGGAACTTTTAAAGTCGTCTAAGCCCATAGTACTGGTACCAGCCAGCTTTCTTGCGGGTTCGGTTTTCTGCATGTTCAGTGACCTTTTGGCAAGACAGCTGTTTGCACCTACGGAACTTAATATCTCGGCAGTGACATCTCTTTTCGGTGCACCGGTTGTCATATACATGATGATAAGAAGAAGGGGGAACCATGAAGCTTAATAGCGCCCAGGCTGGATACGGCAAGAAAATAGTGGTTGATGGCGTTACCCTGGGGATAGGAAAGGGCGAGATCATAACTTTGATTGGCCCTAACGGCGGAGGAAAATCAACCCTCATAAAGAGCATCAGTGGAAGCCTTAAGCTCATTGGCGGAAGCGTTTTTGTTGATGGAAGCGATCTTGCTAAGATGTCCGTAAAAGAAATATCAAGGACCATGTCGGTTGTGACCACAGAGAGGGTAAAACCGGTGCTTATGACCTGCAGGGATGTGGTCATGGCAGGAAGGCTGCCATTTACTGGAGCTATGGGAGTATTTGGGCCTGAGGATGAAAAAGAGACGGCAAAGGCCCTGGAACTTATGAATATCGGACATCTGGCTGATGTGCCCTTTTCCGATATGAGCGATGGTCAAAAGCAAAGGACCCTCATCGCCAGAGCGATTGCACAGAGTCCAAAGTATCTTGTGATGGATGAACCCACCTCCTACATGGATATCAAGCACAGGCTGGAGCTTATGAAGGTTATAAAGGAGCTTAGTGAGAGCGGAATAACAATTGTTATGTCTCTGCACGAGCTGGAACTTGCCCTGGAGGTATCTGACAGGTTATTACTTGTATACGATGATGGTCATGTTCTTGTAAAGACGCCAGGTGAAGTTATCAGTCAGGGGCTTTTAAAAGAGCTCTTTGATCTTGACGAAGAGATGTATAAAAAGGTGGTAACCGGGATCAGTGCTGGCATGGAGGAAAGCACCAATGAGGCGAAACCTGATGTCAAGGCTGCTCCTTCAGATGGCAGAAAGCACTGCACATATTTTGTGAACAGGCAGTGCGAGTATTATCCCTGCCATGAGGTGCCAGATGAGAAGTTTAGCTGTCTGTTTTGCTACTGTCCTTTGTATGGCGCAAAGGACTGCGGCGGAGAGTATTTCGTAAACGAAAAGGGTATAAAGAACTGCAAAAACTGCGGCTTTGTACATGACAGAGACAATTATCCTAAGGTTATAAAAAAGCTAAAGGAGAATATGTATGGAGAAGGCGGAAGTAGGTAAATACAAGTTAATATGCTTTACATCCAAGGGTAGAGAGGTTATGGACAAGCTCTGCGCCAATCTTAGGATCGGGGTAGAAAGATACGTTATGAACAGCCTGATCGCTGGTGGAATGGCAGGTGGCTTTAGCGAAGCAGGCGCTGAGCAGGGTTTGTCTGAGTGGACTAGGAAAGTCTTTAAGACAGGAAATACTCTGATCTTTATTGGTGCCTGCGGGATTGCTGTGAGGGCCATAGCACCATTTATCGAAGATAAGACCACTGATCCCGGGGTTTTGGTAGTTGATGAAAATGCCCGATTTGTTATCCCAATCCTGTCAGGACATCTTGGGGGAGCTGTGGATGAAGCACATACTGTAGCCAGGATCCTGGATGCTCAGGCTGTCATTACAACTGCCACTGACGTAAGAGGTGAGTTTGCAGTTGATGTATTTGCAAAGAACAATGACCTTATCATCAGCGATATGAAGAAGGCTAAGGACTTTACAGCAAGACTTCTTGAGACTGGAAGCGGCTCTTTTTATGTGGACCAGGAGTTTAGAAATGAAATTCTAATTGGAGAAAAACCAGATAATATAATCTTTTCAAAAGAAACGTTTGATATTTATATTTCTCCCTGCGTCTTCCGCGGAGATGCCCTTCGTCTGATCCCAAGATCCATAGTTATCGGAATGGGATGCAGGAGGGGAAAGAGCAGTGAAGATTTGACCTTCTTTGCCTGGAAGTGCCTTAACAGGCTGGGAATAGATAAAAGAGCAATAAAAGCATTGGTATCGGCTGATATAAAAACTGAAGAGCAGGGACTTATAGAGACTGCAGAAGCTTTTGATGCTGAGTTTAAGACTTTTAGCGAGGTGGAACTGGCAAGACAGGTCGGAGACTTTACCGGGTCTGATTTTGTTAAAGAAACAGTTGGTGTTGATAATGTCTGCGAAAGGGCTGTGATGGCATATGGATGCAGCAGGATAATTCTTCATAAAGTTGCAGAGAACGGAATGACATTTGCAGCTGGAGTCCTGCCCAAGGCACTTAACTGGCATTGTATTGATACGGAGAAATAAATGAAATTATATGTTGTAGGAATAGGCCCAGGAAGCATTGACAATATGACCATTAGAGCCAAAAAAGCTCTTGAAGAATGCGATGTGATCGCAGGCTATACAGTGTACTGCGACCTGGTACGGCCCTATTTTCCTAATAAGGAATATATCTCAACTCCTATGATGGGAGAGGAAAAAAGGGTAAAGATGGCCCTTGATAAATGTGCTGATGGAAATAATGTGTGTCTTATCTGTAGTGGAGATGCAGGAGTATATGGCCTGGCTGGCCTTGCTGTTTCCATGGCTAAGGAGTTTAAGGGAGTAGGTACAGATATGGAGGTCGCTGGTAGCGTAGAGCCAGTGCGGGTTGAAATAATACCAGGTGTTACCGCTGCTATCAGCGGAGCGGCTCTTCTTGGAGCGCCCCTTATTCATGACTTTTGCCTCATCAGTTTAAGTGACAGATTAACTCCCTGGGAGCTTATTGAAAAGAGACTTAAACTGGCTGCAGAAGCAGATATGACCATAGTTCTTTATAACCCTGAAAGTAAGGGCAGGGCTGGATATCTAAGAAAAGCATGTGATATTTTACTGAAAATATGTGGTGGCAACAGAGTATGCGGAGTTGCTGGAGAGATTGGAAGAGAAGGTGAGTATTGTCAGGTCATGACGCTTAATGAACTTAGGGATTACAAGGCAGATATGTTTACCACTGTGTTTATTGGCGGCTCTGGCACGAGACAGGTTGGGGAAAGAATGGTGACTCCAAGAGGTTATGAAAGCGAAGTTAAATCTCTTTTACGATAAAAGGAGCAGTTCATGAAGGAAAAGATCCTGATTTTTGGCGGAACTACAGAGGGAAGAGAGCTTGCTGATGCTTTTTCAAAGGCTGGTATACCACATGTAGTCAGCGTTGCAACTGAATATGGAAAAGAGATAGAGTTAAATTCCGGAGAAGAGAGCCTTATAGTTGGCAGGAAAAATAAGGACGAAATAGTATCACTTCTTTCAGATGGTGAGTATTCATTGGTCGTAGATGCCACACACCCTTTTGCAACTCTTGTTTCGTCTGAAATAGAAGTTGCCTGTAGGGAAACAAAAACAGAGTATTTGCGCCTAAAAAGGCCTTTGGATAAATGGGATGAAGAAGGGGCCATTAAGGTGGCCTCTGTAGCTGAGGCCTCAAAGGCGCTTGAAAGCGTTATGGGAAACATTCTCATCTTAACTGGAAGTAAGGATCTAAGTGAGCTTCTGGCCGGGATTTCTGACAGATCAAGAGTTTATGCAAGGGTACTTCCAAGTGTGGATAGTCTTAATAAGTGCCTGGAGGCTGGCCTTTCCGGAAGGCAGATAATTGCAATGCAGGGGCCTTTTTCTCACGACATGAATGTAGCCCTAATAAAGGAAGTTGGAGCCAAGGTTATCCTGACCAAGGAAAGCGGCAGTAGCGGCGGTTTTGAGGAAAAGCTCTCAGCTGCAAGGGAATGCGGCGTAAAGTGTGTGGTAATAGAAAGCCCTGAAAAGGAAGATGTGTCAGATAGGAATTCCTGTAAGTCAGTGAAGGAAGTTCTTGATAGATTACAAATTAAAGACAGCGAGGGAAGTTGTTGTGATCACAGGATAACCTTGGCTGGAATGGGCCCTGGAAGCAGCGACCTTTGGACTCTTGAGTTTTCGGAGGCTCTTAAGGATGCTGATATCGTGTTTGGAGCAAAGACAGTACTTGATGAATTGGTGAAACATGATAATAGCACGGTTTTAGATAGTAGTTACAGGAAGAGCATGGCGCCTTCAAAGGACAGACCATTAGTTTCAGAGTATGATCCTGAGAAAGTACTTGAGTACCTTAAGGAGCATCCTGAGTTTATGAACCCGCTTGTCGTCTACTCTGGGGATATATCTCTTTGCAGCGGCGCAAAAAAAGGCGAAAAGTTCTTTTTGGAAAAAGGCTTTATGGTCAAGAAGATATCTGGAATATCATCGGTAGCTCTTTTCGCAAACAGGTTAGCTCTTTCGCTGGAGGAAACAAAGGTTGTCAGCGCCCATGGCAGGAAGTGCAATGTAAACGGGTTTGCCAAGGAAAATGAGCACCTTATCGTGCTGCCATCTGACATAGAGGATGCAAAAAATATAATAGATAGCCTGGACGCGGTCTGCAGCGTTACAGCGGGAATAAATCTTGGTTCTGACGTAGATAAGACTTCAGGCACTGGCAGCTTAGGTGAAAAAGTCTTTGAGGTGACAGATACAAAGGAACTTTTAAACTGCCAGGGTAAAGTTCTTTTGTATATTCATAATCCCAAGGCTCCTGAAAGAAAGATAAATTCAGGGCTTCGTGACAGCGAAATAACAAGGGGCAATGTGCCAATGACCAAAGAGGACATAAGGGCGTTGTCCATAAGAAGGCTGGGGCTTAAAAAGAACTCGGTCCTTTGGGATGTTGGAGCTGGAACCGGCTCAATATCCATGGAAGCAGCTCTTTTGGACCCTACAATAGATGTCTATGCTGTAGAAAGAAAAGATGAAGCAGTGGGACTCCTTGAGGAGAACAAAAAGAAGTTTGGCCTTTGCAATGTAACTATAGTAAAAGGCCTTGCTCCTGAGGCTTTAAAGGACCTTCCAAAGCCGGATTCTGTCTTCGTTGGAGGGAGCGGAGGAAACCTCGAGGACATCATTGTGGCTGCAAGGAGCGCAAACCCTGATGTAAGCGTAGTTATAAACTGCGTGACGCTTGAAACCATGGCTGAAACCGTGGGAGTTCTCGATAAAAAAGGAATAACTGATGCGGACATTATCCAGGTAAACGTAAGTAGCTACGAGAAAAAGGGCTCTTACCACCTGGCAGATGCCCAAAATCCAGTATATATCATCAGTTTTTGAGGTTGTTTATGAGCAGTGTATGTCCTAGAATTCTCATATGTGCCCCTGGAAGCGGAAGTGGCAAGACCCTTGTTACCTGCGCTATTTTGAGGCTCTTAAAAAAGCATGGCTATGATCCCTGCAGCTTTAAGTGCGGCCCTGACTATATTGATCCAATGTTTCACAAAAAGGTCCTGGGAATCCCATCGGGAAATCTTGACCTTTTCCTTGCTGGGGAAGAAGGCGCCCTCCGAAGCCTTTCTGAGGGGATGGAAGGCAGGGACATTGCAGTAATTGAAGGCGTCATGGGGTTTTACGATGGTATGGGAAAGTGCGAATGTGAAGGCTCTTCCTATGACCTTTGCGTAAGAACAAAGACCCCAGCTATCCTTGTGGTGAACTGCAGGGGCATGAGCAGGTCCATAATCCCCATGATCAAGGGATTTCTTGAATATGGCGCATCTTCAATCATACAGGGTGTTATTTTAAATAACATCTCTCCTATGATCGCTTCGGACATATCTGTCCTTATAGAAAAAGAGCTAAAGATTCCCGTGATGGGATTCCTGCCAAAGCTTGAGGGAGAGGTTCTTAGAAGCAGGCATCTTGGACTTGTGATGCCAGATGAAGTTCCAGAGGTTTTAGAGATCATTGACAGGGTGGCAGATGAGCTTGAAAAGAGCTTTGATTTGGAAAAGTTTTTTGAAATTGCAAGAAGCGCAAAGCCTATAGAATGCAGGGAACTAGAGATAACGCGTGTTACCAATAAGACCATAGCAGTTGCAATGGATGAGGCCTTTTGTTTCTACTATGAGGATAACTTAAGGCTTCTGGAAAAGATGGGAGCCAGGATAAAGCTCTTTTCCCCGATCCATGATGAGCACCTGCCAGAAGCTGATGGCATCATTATTGGCGGAGGCTATCCGGAGCTTCATTTAAAGGAACTGTCCGATAATTTGCCCATGAGAAATGATATAAAAAGTGCAGCAGCGCGCGGGATCCCAATCCTTGCAGAGTGCGGCGGATTCTTGTATCTGAAGGATTCTTTCAGGGATAAGGACGGAAAAGTCTATGAAATGGCAGGTGTTTTGCCTGGCCAGGGCTATATGACGGATAAGCTTACCCACTTTGGATATGTGAGTGTGGCTGCAGCGCAGGATACGCCATATCTGAATAAGGGAGATACTGTAAGAGGCCATGAGTTCCATTACTGCGACACTACAGATAATGGATGCGTCTGCACCATGAGTAAACCAGTTGGTAACAGGTCCTGGGAAGGATATCAGGTCAGTGGAAACGTCTTTGCAGGGTTTGCACATCTGTATTACCCATCATGCCCTGAATTTATAGAGAGGTTTTTGAGAAAGATTTAAGCATGCTTACAAAAGAGAAACTCTTTGAAATTAAGATAGAGCCGCCAAACCCTGATATTCTCAGGGCTGCAGGCAGGAAGTGGGATGGAATATCCAAGCCTATAGATGGCCTTGGGGACTTTGAAAGGATAGTGGCAAGGATCGCAGCCATTGAAGGGGACATTCAGCCTTCAATTGATAAAAGGGTGGCGGTGATATTTTGTGCAGACAATGGCATTGTGGAGGAGGGAATCTCCCAGGCTGGATCTGAGATAACAGCGGCCGTAGCCAGGGCTCTTGGAGCCGGGATCAGTACTGCCTGCACTTTGGGAAGAAGCGCAAAGGTAGATGTTGTACCGGTGGACATCGGGATTGCCTGTGATGAGGCTATTGAAGGAGTTATGGACCTTAAGGTCAGAAAGGGCACCAGAAGCTTTTTAAAAGAGCCTGCCATGACCGAAGGGGAAGCCCTTCTTGCTATAGAAAGAGGAATGGAGCTGGCCTTTGACCTTCATAAAAAGGGCTCTAGGGTCTTAGCTACAGGAGAGATGGGAATTGGCAACACTACAACATCAGCAGCGGTGTTGTCAGCTCTTTTACATATTGATAGTGATGAGATCGTTGGAAGAGGCTCTGGGCTTGATGATGAGGGACTTAATAGAAAGAGGGATGTCGTCAGGCAGGGGCTTTTGAAGTATGGTGATGCTGCGGGAGCCTTTGATATCCTGTGCTCTCTTGGAGGCTTTGATATAGCTGGACTTGCGGGACTGTGCATTGGATGTGCCACTAACCATATGCCAGTGGTTCTTGATGGACTCATTAGTACCACAGCGGCACTGGTGGCTGATATGCTGGTTCCTGGTGTAAGGGACTATCTCATCCCATCCCACGAGGGACGCGAAAAGGGCAATGTTCTGGCTCTAAAGGCTTTGGGACTTATGCCGCTTATCAAGGGAAACATGGCCCTTGGCGAGGGAACTGGTGCCATCATGCTGTTTCCTGTTTTAGACGTTGTGATGGACTACTATCTGGGCGGAGCTAAGTTTGATGACTACAGTATCGATGAATATAAGAGGTTTGACTGATGATGACGCTTATTGTGGGCGTTCCAGACAGTGGCAAGTCAGCTCTTGCTGAAGAAAAGGTTCTGGAGCAGTCAGGAGAGGGTAAAAGAATATACATCGCCACCATGATCCCCTTCGGAGAAGAGGGAAGGCAGCGGGTTAGGAGGCATAAAAAGCTCCGGGAAGGGAAAGGTTTTTTCACCGTAGAAGCTCCTGTGGAGGTTTTGGAAAGTGTAAAGACGATTCAGGGAATTGGCGATGCTACCTGTCTTTTGGAGTGCGTTTCAAACCTTGTGGGGAACGTCATGCACGATGGGGCAGCAGGAAGAAAGATGCCAGAAGATGCGGGGAAAGACAGCGTTTTTGTATTGGATGACCTGGTGGTACGGCGGGTGGTTTCTGATATCAGGGGGCTTTGCAGACTTTGCAAAAACCTGGTGGTTGTCACAAACTCTTTTCCCAGTGATGATGCATCCTACGATGATGATACAATAAGATATGTAAAGCTCATGGACCAGGTGAACAAAGAGCTTATGGGCATTTCAGATATTATTTTCGAGTACAGAGAGGGAGAGTGGATCAGTCGTGAACATATTTAAGAGCATTCTCATAGCTTTTTCCATATATTCCAGGATTCCTGTGCCGACCTTTGAGTGGGGAGACGTAGATTACAGGCATTCTATCAGCTTTCTGCCACTGGTGGGTGTAGTGATCGGAGTGCTTGTGGGCATTGCGACGATTTTTGAAGACCTTCCGGTATTTGTACTGACTGCAATTTTTTCTGTGATCCCCCTACTTGTAACCGGCGGATTTCATCTTGATGGTTTCATGGATGTTTACGACGCCAAGAGCTCTTTTTCCGAAAAGGAAAAGAGTCTTGAGATCATGAAGGACCCTCATATTGGGGCCTTTGCCACCATCGGGCTTTTAAAGCTCGTGATCATCTGGGCCGGGGCGCTGTACCTTGTGGTTTACGGCTGGAAGACTGGAAGACATATTGGAGGAGTGTACAGCTATGCAGCCTCGTTTGTGACAGTCCGGGCGCTGTGTGGCCTTATCAGTATAATCCTGCCCAAGGCCAAGTCCGATGGCATGCTGGTCCGGGAAGCAGGAGATGCCGCCATCAAGGACAAAGCCATCCTTGGCGCTGAACTGATCATCGCCGGCACTGCCTGGGCCTACGTGGACTGGATGTCAGCAATCTGCTGCGGAGCAGGACTATTTGCCTTCAGCACCTACTACTATCTCATGTGCAAAAAGAGATTCGGCGGCGTCACAGGAGACACTGCCGGCTACTACGTAGTAATGTCAGAGCTGGTGGTTGTGGTGATCCTGGCAGCCATCGGAACAGCCTACTGGCTATAACAAGACACGGGGACGGTTCTACTGTCTCATTGTGCACAACAAGACACGGGGACGGTTCTACTGTCATATTGTGCACAACATGACATGGGGACGGTTCTACTGTCATAAAGTGAAAAACTTAGGATCAAGAATATAGAAAATGGTACTTGAACATTTAATTGGATTTATTCTAGGAGTCCTTCTGGACCGCATAATTGGTGACCCTCAGGGATTTCCCCATCCCATAAGGCTTATTGGAGCTCTTATCGGATGGCTTGATAGGAAATTGAACAACGAAAAAAGTGTGCTCCGGGGGGCAGTGACCTGGCTTATTGTTGTATTTATGACAGTGGCGGTGACTTTTGCGATCATGTTTGGCGCATATAGTATCCATGTAGTCTGCGGCGTCGTGGTAGAGGCAATCCTTACCTGCTATATCCTGGCGGCTAAGAGCCTTTCAGATGAGAGCATGAAGGTCTACAGGGCCATGGAGACGGCAGATGGCGATGACCTGACAGATGCCAGGAAGGCACTTTCCATGATAGTGGGAAGGGATACTGAAAACCTTGATGAAGCAGCCATCACAAGGGCTGTGGTTGAGACCATCGCTGAGAATACTTCAGACGGCATCATCGCGCCTCTGATCTATACTTTTCTCGGCGGACCGATCCTTGGATTTGCCTACAAGGCAGTAAATACCATGGATTCCATGCTTGGCTATCACAATGACAGATATGAGTATTTTGGCAAGGTGGCGGCTAAGATGGACGACGTATTTAACTATATTCCAGCTAGGCTCAGCGCTCTGATGATGGTGGTTGCTGCATTTATTGGCGGAAGAGATTTTAGCAGCAAAAGAGCTTTTTGCGTCTTTAAGCGTGACCGTTATAACCACAAAAGTCCCAACTCTGCTCAGACTGAGAGCGCCTGCGCCGGAGCTCTTGGAGTACGGCTTGGGGGAGATAGCAGCTACTTTGGGAAAATGGTCCACAAGCCCTATATTGGGGATGATACAAGGCCTATTGAGAAAGAGGATATTAAAAGAGCTGCAAGGCTCATGTTTTTAACCGAGTATTTGTGGGTGGCTGTGCTGCTGGCAATAGGAATATTGCTCGTTGCAGTCTGATCGAGGATAGATATTGTCATTGCACATTTGGACTTTGGGAAGTGAGATAGATATATGCTCCACGGCGGTGAAGTTTACGACAAAGAAATAGAGCTGGATTTTTCAGTGAGTTTAAATCCCTGTGGATGCCCAGATGAGGTAAAAGATGCTTTGTGCGGGGCTATTTGTGATATAGATAAATATCCTGATATGGATCAGAGGAAGTTCAGGGAAGCTGTTTCCGGGGCTGAAAAGCTATCGCCTGAGAACATCATAGGCGGAAACGGCGCATCTGAGCTGCTTTCAGCTATCGTTAATATGCTTGGACCTTCGAAAGCTCTTTTGCCTGTACCGAGTTTCTATGGATATGTTCATGCCCTTTCTATGACGCCACAGTGCGAGACTGTGACTTATCAGCTCCGGGAAGATAAGGGATTTGAGCTTGATGAAACGTTTGTGGATGAAATCACCTGTGCCATAGACCTTGTGATCCTTGGTAATCCCAACAATCCCACAGGAAAGTGCATAAAGAAAGATGTTTTGGAGGCGATACTTAAAAAGTGTAAGGAGACAGGGACTGCACTTATTGTAGATGAATGCTTTTTCAGACTTTCGGATAATGGTACAAGCGCCAGAGCCTATCTGGATAGCTATGATAACCTCTACATAGTTGATGCTTACACCAAGCTCTTTTCAATCCCCGGGGTTAGAGTTGGGTTCTGCCTCTCTAAGCCTGATAACATCGAGAGATTACGGCGATTTTTGCCAGAGTGGAATATGTCTGTATTTGCCCAGACAGCAGGAATAGCCTGTGCTGAAGACTCGTCAAAAAGCTTCATGGACCGCACAGTTGAAATTATAAGAGCCGAGCGGGAATACCTTACCTCAGAACTTAGAAAGCTTGGTATAAAGGTCTTTGATTCTGATACAAACTTCCTGCTGGTAAGAATGCCTGAAGATCATGACCTATACCATCTGCTCCTAAATCATCACGTTCTTATCCGTGACTGCAGTACCTTCGACGGTTTAGCTGATGGTTTTTACCGTATTGCTATTAAAGATCATGAATCTAATAAAAAACTCTTACAACTTATTGAATTATGCCAATAATCAGAAAGTCCGGATCGGAGGGTGGCGAGCTTAAACACACAAGCTTTTGCGATTTTTAAACCACGAAGTCGAGACCAATCAATCTTGAGTGCCTATGCACGATAAGATTGATGCTCTGGGCTCGATGGAGTGTTTGGTTTAACATGAGCAAAAATTGTGTGTTTAAGCTCGCCACCCTCCGATCCGGACTTTCGGCTATTGTCTCAAACTTTAGCTATAACAGTTTTCATCACTTCTCAAAGAGGAATCTCTCAGGAAGAGTTACATTAAAGTCCCTCGCCAGGTTTCTGAAGTCTGTAGGAGTGATGGTCTGTCTCTTTGTTCCTGTCATGGAAAGAGTCTTGACCAGGATCTCAGCGGACTTTTCAACTGTGTGCATAAGTCCGAAGGTCAGATCGAAGTCCTCGCCTGCAGCGAACATTCCGTGGTGAGCCCAGATTGCAACGTCATATTTCTCCATGAGCTTGCTGGTCTCAACGGCAATCTCGCGGCCGCCTGGAACCATCCAGGGCACAACACCGATTCCGTCAGGAAATACAACAGGGCACTCAGTTGCCATCTCCCAGAGCTCTCTTGTGAAAGCCTCGTCTGTAAGTGGAAGAACAAAGGTAAGAGCTATAGTGTTTGCTGGGTGTGCGTGATAGATAACGCGGTACTTTCCACCGGTTACGCGCTTTTTTACCTCGTGGTTCATAAGGTGGCTTGGAAGCTCAGATGTAGGTCTTCCACCATTTACAAGACCCCACATGATGCGGTAATTTTCACCCTTTTCATCAACTTCGATTATGCAGAAGCTGTCTTCTGGCTTGATGATCACATTCCTGAAAAACTTTCCAGAACCTGTAACCATAAAGAACTCTCCGGCAAGATCAGGAACGGTAGTGCCAATTGGCTGCCAGTCCCTTGCCTTAAGGTCATCCTTTACCATATCTACTTCTTCAGGCTTCATCCTGTAGGACAGATTTCCGCCGTTTCTTTCGTGCCAACCCTGTTCCCATCCGTCGTTTGCCATGCGGATAAATCCTTGTGTAAATTCAGCGTCTAAAACTTTCATTTCAAAATCTCCTCATATTATTGAAGTAATCATACTCTCTTTGAGAGCACATCTTTCTCATATCTTTCAACTTCTGCAAACCACTCGCCATCGCAAGGAGCCCCAGCGCGCTTGCAGAACTCATTCCAAACATCGCCAAATGGCATTGTCTTAAGCTCTTCCTGGCTTACAAGAAGCTTTGTAAAGTTCTGGCTATCCTGAAGCTTTTTAAGGTCAGCGTTTGGTGTGAGAAGTGCATTTAAAAGAGCTTTCTGAGTGTTTCTATATCCTGTTACCCATGCACCAATCCTGTTGATTGAAGCATCAAAGTAATCAAGTGCCATAAATACAGAGCCCTCAAGGCCACCGCAACGAACTATCTCCTTAGCGATTTCTTTTGTCTCATCATCAAACAGCACAACGTGGTCAGAATCCCAGCGTACAGGTCTTGTGATGTGAAGGGCGATGTTAGGGAAGAAGGATAAAAGCGCAGGGATCTTGTCGCTTACAACCTCTGTTGGGTGGTAGTGACCGTTGTCCATAAGAGGAATGCACTTGTCCATATGTGTTGCAGCAAAACTGAGAGTAAACTCAGCGCTTCCAACAGTGTAGGACTCAACGCCAATACCAAATACCTTGGACTCTACGCAGGGCTTAACTTTGTTGAAGTCGAAGGGCTCAGAGAGGATCTGCTCGATAGAATCCTTGTATCTGTCACGAGGACCCTTTCTGTCAGCAGGAACATCCTTAAATCCATCTCCTGTCCAGATGTTCATAACGCAGGTCTGGCCAAGTTCTTCTGCGAGATGCTGGGAAATCCTGATACATGCCTTTCCGTGATCGATCCAGAACTTTCTTGTCTCCTCATCAGGTGAAGCAAGGGTAAGCGGATCGCATTTTGGGTGAGAGAAGAATGTAGGGTTAAAGTCGCATCCAAGGCCTCTCTCCTTGCAGAAGTCCACCCATTTCTTGAAGTGCTTGGGCTCAAGCTTATCTCTGTCAACCCAGCCACCGTTCTCATCGTCGAAAATTGCGTAGCTGGCGTGAAGGTTCATCTTGGCCTTACCAGGGATGAGCTTTAAAACTTCATCGATATCAGCCATGAGCTCTTCGGGAGTTCTTGCTCTTCCAGGGTAGTTACCTGTTGTCTGGATACCGCCTGTAAGGGGCTTGTTTGGGTCTGTGTCAAAGCCTCTTACATCGTCGCCCTGCCAGCAGTGAAGTGCGATCTGCACGTCCTTAAGCTTTTCAATGGCTGCCTCGGTGTCAATTCCGATACTTTTGTACTTTTCTTTTGCCTGTTCGTAACTCATTTTGTAATCCTCCAATCAATTAAACTTTTAAAAGGTCTTTATATCAAAACTTTCAAAGATGCAGTTTCGTGCATCTGCAAGGCTTTTAAATATACCAGCTGTTATCATTTGGATAACGAGATTTCCAATGGCTGTACCCTCTATAGGACCAGCATATACTGGAAGGGAAGCGGTCTTTGCTGTAAGTTCATTAAGGTATGAATCCTGGCATCCGCCTCCGATAATGTTGATACCGGTGATCTTTTTGCCAGTGATGTTTTCAATCTCTTTTATGGTGTCAGCGTAGCACCTGGACAGTCCAAGATATACGCTCTGCATGATCTGTCCGACGCTTTCAGGAACATTTTGCCCATGTGCCCTGCAGTATTCTTTTATGGCATCGATCATGCTGTCAGGTGAGAGAAAAGAGCTGTCGTTAACATCAAGTACAGTCTCAAAATCAGAGCATTTCTTTGCCTCTTCTATAAGATCAGGGAAACTGTAGGTTTTGTCAGTAGCGTATTTACTCTTTTTACCCTCAACATATTCGCTTCCATTTAGCTCTCGCCTTATGGACTGGATGATCCAAAGTCCCATGATGTTCTTTAAAAATCTGTAGCGGTAGAAGGCTCCACCCTCGTTGGTGAGGTTCTCTTTTTTGGCGATATCGCTTGTTATTGGAACCGCATTCTCTACACCCAGAAGGCTCCAGGTTCCGCTGGAGAGATATACTGAAGTTTCATCCCTGGCAGGGACAGCAAGGAACGCTGAGCCAGTGTCGTGGGTTGCTGGTAAAATAACAGTTGATTTAAAACCAACGAGCTCAGAAATCTCGCCAGTAAAAGACCCAACAGTGGTTCCTGGCAAACTAAGTTTTCCAAAGAGCTTTTTTGGGAGACCAAGCTTTTCTATGATCTCCATATCCCACTCTTTTCCTTCCGCATTTACGAGGTTGGAGGTAGTGGCGTTTGTATACTCCTGCTTTTTAACTCCTGTGAGCCTAAAGTTAAAGTAGTCAGGGATCATGAGTAGGCTGTCTGCTTTTTTAATCTGCTCCGGGTTTTCTTTCTTTAGAGCAAGGAGCTGATAGATCGTGTTAAAAGGCTGTTTCTGTATTCCGGTTCTCTTGTAAAGTTCCTCTTCAGAGACGTATTTTATCAGCTCTTTATCCATATCAGCTGTTCTGCTATCTCTGTAAGCTACTGCGTCTCCCACCATGTTTCCATCTTTATCAAGAAGAACGTAGTCAACGCCCCAGGTATCGATTCCCACAGTTTCGGGGATCATATTTTCTTTCTTGCAGGCCTTAAGACCATCAATGATCCCGTTCCAGAGATTGTCCATGTCCCACACAAGATGTCCATTTTCGCTGCGCTGTCTGTTTTCAAAGCGGTGGATCTCTTTTAGAAGCATCTTTCCATCCTGGACCCATCCAATGATGTGCCTTCCGCTGGAAGCTCCGATGTCAATTGCCAGGTAATATCTGTTCATTGCTATACCTCATCTGATATTTGTAATGTAATGCTGTAACACCCCTTATATCATGTTATAATATAGGACATCAGTGGGACCTTCTAGAACTAAACCTTATCCAAAATGGAACTTTATTTGATATTTTTATCCGGAGTACTTATGAGAAAAGAAATCCTTGACCACATCTACAAGATCACAGAGGAAGAAGAGAAGATAATTGCAGGAAATGCGGCTATTTCCAAGGAGCTTTACACATCAGAGGATGAGTTTGTGGTGGACTCCGCCAAGCTTCTTGAGAAGGGCAAATTCATCGCCATAAGACCCCACACAAGGTTTGCTTACTTCCCTGAACACAGACACAACTATATAGAGATGCTGGTTATGCTCCAGGGGAGCCTTACCACCAGGATCAAGGATGGAGATACGATTGAATTAAAAACGGGCGATATTTTACTTATGAATCGCCACGCAAGGCATGAAATCCTGCCCTGCAGCAAAGATGATCTTGCCATGAACATTATAATCCTCCCGGAGTTCTTTTCCCGAAGCAGCGTCTCTTACGACAGGGAGAACATCCTAAGGGACTTTATCATAGCTTCCCTTTCTGAAAAGAACAGGTACAGCGACTTTCTCCTATATCATGCCAAGGGAGTCATAGCTGTAGAGAATCTTATGGAGAACCTGATCTGGACACTGACAGTCCATCCAAATGACATGAACCAGGTGGTAAATGGCACCATGGATCTTCTCCTTATGAATCTAGCTGCTCTTTCTGCAGATACCTTAAAGGACATGAGGTCCAAGGGACAGAATATCACCATAGCAGCCCTTGAATACATAGATCACAACTATAAAGATGGAAGTCTTGAGGAACTTGCAAAGAAGACAGGCTATACCACAGCCCACCTAAGCAGACTATTAAAAAATAACACCGGTAATAATTTTAAGCAGCTCCTGCAGCAAAGGAAGCTGCAGCAAGCTGCTTATTATTTAGAGAACACCACTCTTACCACAGAGCGGATAATAGAAAACATTGGTTATGAAAACAGCGCATACTTCTACAAGAAGTTTGCAGAGAGGTATGGATGCCCGCCAAGAGAATATAGGAAAAAGCACCAGTTATCTTAAAATGCTATATCCAAAGCTGTTTACAAGGGCATCTATTGGCTGTCCTGCTTTGCAGAGAGGACACTCTGATGGAGCATAGGAGTGGTAATTCGGAATTTCTTCTGGATGGAATACGGATAAAACAGGGATTCCCTCAACTTCTTTTACAGCACTAAAAATAGCACATGCTCCGGAAACAGTAGCTCCGTAGTAGCGTACACCGTCCATGAGACCTTCCAGGGTAAGACCTGTTGCAAGAGAGCCCATGAGGATCAGTACGTTTTTACCTCTGATAGCCAGCTGGAGATTATCCCTGAAGATTATCTGCCCATTAGGCGCATACTCAGGCGCAAGAACGTAGATCGTCTTGTGAGCGTTGGTGTTAAGAACTCCGGCCTTGGTGAGTTCCTCTGCAAGGTAAGTTCCTATAACTTCAGTTCCATCAGCGCACAAAATAGTATCAACTGGAGTTCCGAAAGTGTAGTGCATTGCCAGAGCGCTGGCCACGCCATGAGCTTCATTACATCTGGTCTTAAGTGTGCCAATTTCCATGTAGTTTGTGATGTGAGAATGGGTGGTAGCGTAGTGCCCGGGAATGATCTTAAGAGCAACATTTGAATTCATTGATGCAGGTATTTTTTGATATTCACTTAGCATAAGCAGATCCCCCTTTTCTTTATATTAATCAGTATAACATAATACTAAACTCGAAAAAACAAATCCGCATAATCTGAATATTTTTAGGCAGAAAACATCAAAAAAATAGATAGCACAGCAGGATAAATGATTGTATAATACAGTTTAATTGTACGTGATTTATTTTTTAATAGGAGGCAAAAGAAATGAGTATCAGAATTGGTATCCTTGGTTACGGTAACCTTGGTAAGGGAGTAGAACTGGCAGTAGCTGCAGCACCAGATATGGAGCTGGTTGCAGTTTTCACAAGAAGAGATCCATCTTTTCTTTCAATAAAGACAGCAGGCGTTCCTGTTGTTTCTGTTAATGACGTGGCAGACTACAAAGACAAGATAGATGTTATGATCCTCTGCGGAGGAAGCGCAACAGACCTTCCTGTTCAGACACCACAGTACGCAAGGATGTTCAACGTTGTAGACAGCTTTGACACACATGCCCGCATTCCAGAGCACTTTGCAAATGTTGACGCGGCAGCTAAGGAAGCAGGCAAGGTTGCAGTTATTTCCTGCGGATGGGATCCAGGCATGTTCTCACTTGCCAGAGTTTATTCAAACGCTATCCTTCCAGATGGCAACGACTACACATTCTGGGGCAAGGGCGTATCACAGGGACATTCTGATGCGATCCGCCGTATCAAGGGCGTTAAGAATGCCAAGCAGTACACAATCCCTGTAGAGAGCGCTCTCGAGGCAGTTAGAAGCGGCAAGAACCCTGAGCTGTCCACAAGAGACAAGCACACAAGAGAGTGCTTTGTTGTTCTTGAGGACGGTGCTGATGCAGCAGCTGTTGAAAAAGAGATAAAAGAGATGCCAAACTATTTCGCTGATTATGACACAACTGTTCACTTCATCAGCGAGGAAGAGCTTCTTAAGAACCATAGCGGAATGGCTCATGGCGGCTTTGTATTTAGAAGCGGAAAGACAGGGGCTGACAAGGAGCACAATCACATCATCGAGTACAGCTTAAAGCTTGATTCAAACCCTGAATTTACAACAAGCGTTTTAGTAGCAGTTGCAAGAGCAGCATTTAAGATGCATGCTGAAGGCGCTAAGGGATGCAAAACAATGCTTGATATTCCTCCAGCAATGCTTTCAGACAAGACTCCAGAAGAACTTAGATCTCATCTTCTTTAATGCTTTAACCCACTAAAAAATGTGGTAAAATATAACCACTTATGAAATCGGAATAATTAAAATTTGGAGGCATTAACAGATGAGTCAGCAGAAAATTGGAACAAGGTGCGTACAGGCGGGATATACTCCGAAAAACGGAGAGCCAAGGCAGATACCTATTATTCAGTCAACAACTTTTAAGTACGACACCAGCGAGGATATGGGTAAGCTTTTTGACCTTGAGGCCAGTGGATATTTCTACACAAGGCTTCAGAACCCCACCAATGATCATGTTGCAGCCAAGATAGCTGCACTTGAGGGCGGAACTGCAGCAATGCTCACATCTTCAGGACAGGCAGCCAACTTTTTTGCCCTGTTTAACATATGCGAGTGCGGAAGCCACATTGTAGCTTCTTCATCAATATACGGCGGAACCTTTAACCTTATTGCAGTTACCATGGCAAAGATGGGAATCGAGGTTACCTTCGTTTCACCTACAGCCACAGATGAAGAGCTCGACGCTGCATTTAAGGACAACACAAGAGCTGTATTTGGAGAGACTATCGCCAATCCTGCTCTTACAGTTTTAGACATCGAGAAGTTTGCAAACGCTGCCCACAGACACGGAGTACCTCTTATTGTGGATAACACCTTCCCAACACCTGTAAACTGCAGGCCAATCGAGTGGGGAGCAGATATTGTAACTCATTCAACAACCAAGTACATGGACGGTCATGGAGCCGGCGTTGGCGGAGCAATCGTAGATTCAGGCAAGTTTGACTGGATGGCACACGCAGACAAGTTCCCTGGACTTTGTCAGCCAGACGATTCATATCACGGAATTACATATGCTGATAAGTTTGGAAAAGAGGGAGCCTTCATAACCAAGGCTACAGCCCAGCTTATGAGAGACTTTGGAAGCATCCAGTCTCCACAGAATGCATTTATCTTAAATCTTGGACTTGAATCTCTTCACGTACGCATGCCCAAGCATGTTGAGAATGGTCTGGCAGTAGCAAGGTTTTTGGAAAAGCACCCTAAGGTTGTTAAGGTCAGCTACCCTGGCCTTGAATCAGATAAGTATTATGAGCTTGCTAAGAAATATATGCCAAACGGTGGTTGCGGCGTAGTTTCTTTCGAGCTCGAAGGTGGCAGGTCAGCAGCAGAGAACTTTATGAAGAAATTAAAGCTTGCTGCTATTGAGACTCACGTGGCAGATGCCCGTACCTGCTGTCTCAACCCGGCAACATCAACACACAGGCAGATGACTGATGAGCAGCTTTCTGAGGCTGGAATCCCAGCAGGACTTGTAAGAATGAGCTGCGGCCTGGAGGACAAGGAAGATCTCATCGCAGATCTTGAACAGGCTCTTTCTTAATCTGTACTAATGATGGCCTGTGGCGTGGCAACCACAGGTCTTTTTTACCCCCTGAAAGGAGATTTCTATGGCACAGATTTTTTTTCCTGAGATGAAAAAGAAACTTGCATTTGGCGCAATGAGGCTGCCCATGAAGGATGGCCAGATTGATAAGGCGCAGGTTTGCGATATGGTTGATGCCTTTATTGAAAACGGCTTTAACTACTTTGATACAGCCCACGGCTATCACGACGGACTGTCTGAGACAACTTTAAAAGAGTGCCTCACAAGCCGCCACGACAGAAGTGAGTACACTCTTACCAACAAGCTCACAGAGCCCTATTTTAACAGCAAAGAAGAGATCCGTCCCTTCTTTGAAAAGCAGCTTGCATGGTGTGGAGTTGAATATTTTGATTTTTACCTGATGCATGCGCTTGGCAGAGGCAACTATGACAAGTTCCAAAGATGCGAAGCTTTCGAGGTTGCACAGGAACTCAAGAAAGAGGGAAAGGTTAAGCACGTTGGTCTTTCTTTCCATGATTCAGCAGATTTTCTGGACAAGATATTAACTGATCACCCTGAGGTAGAGGTTGTTCAGATTCAGTTCAATTACCTTGACTATGAGGATGACAGAGTTCAGAGCAGAAAGTGTTACGAGGTATGTAAAAAGCACAACAAGCCAATCCTTGTAATGGAGCCTGTTAAGGGCGGAAGCCTTGTAAACCTTTCTGATGAGGCTAAAAAGGTTTATGACGACCTTGGAGATATGAGCTATGCATCCTATGCTATCCGCTTTGTTGCTGGATTTGACCAGATCGCCATGGTACTGTCCGGTATGAGTTCAATTGAGCAGATGAATGATAACATCTCCTACATGAAGGACTTTAAGCCTCTTTCGGAAAAAGAGATGGAGGCAGTGCAGAAGGTAATCAGGATCACCAAAGGTCTTGACCTTATCCCATGTACCAACTGTCACTACTGCATCGAAGAGAACCACTGTCCTATGAACATCAGGATTCCTGATCTGTTTAGTTGCCTCAATGACAAGGCAAGCCTTGGATCAGACATAGAGAAAAAATACGCTGAGTTTACTGACGGCTTTGGTAAGGCATCTGACTGCGTTAAGTGCGGAATGTGCGAGGCAGTTTGTCCTCAGCACCTAGAGATCAGAGATCTCCTTGAGAAGGTCGCAGTAGCTTTTGAATAAGCCACGGGTAAGCCACGGGGACGGTTCTACTGTCTCATTGTGCACAACAAGACACGGGGACGGTTCTCTTGACTTATTGTAAACAACAAGTCAAAAGAACCGTCCCCGTGTCTTGTTTTTATTCTACATCTGCCAGGGCTGCGGCACCTTCTTCACCAGTCCTGATCTTTACTACATTGTCCAGGCTATATACGAAGATCTTGCCATCTCCGATGTGGCCTGTGTAAAGAGTCTTTTTAGCAGCTTCGATAACGTCCTCAACCGGGATCTTGCTGACAACAACTTCAAGCTTGATCTTGGGAAGGAGCGTGGCATCCATCTCAACTCCACGATACATGTCGCCAGAGCCTTTCTGGACACCACAGCCCATGACCTGAGTAACAGTCATTCCGGTAACTCCAAGCTCGTTCATAGCGCGGCGAAGCTTGTCGTAGCGGGACAACTTAGCGATGATGACAACTTTATGTATTCCTGACTCAGTATGAACAGGTGCTGTAACGACCGGTACTGAAGCCTTCTTCTGGAACTCGGAAGCCTCTTCGTAACCACTTACTCCAAGGTCTGTGTTCTCGTTTACTCCCATTGTAAGAGTGTTTGAAACGTCCATGATAGCGAATCCTGAGTAAGCTGATGCAAGGCCATGTTCTGTTGAATCAAGACCAAGGATCTCTTCTTCCTCAGTAACTCTAAGGCCAAATATCTTTTTGATTGCTACGAATGTGATCGTGATAGTAACTGCTGTCCAGGCTGCTGTTGCTGCAAAACCTGCAAGCTGGACCCCAAGGAGCTTGAATCCGCCGCCATAGAACAGGCCAACCATCTCGTTTCCTGTTGCGTCTGCAATTGAGTAGCCAGGGGCTGCATTTGTAGCGAAAAGACCTACTGCCAGAGTTCCCCAGATACCATTTAAGCAGTGAACTGCAACGGCACCCACAGGATCATCGATGTGAAGCTTGTAATCAAGAAACCAAACACCAAAGCATACAAGAAGCCCTGCCACAATACCAATGACTATAGCGCCGAAAGCATCTGTTACATCGCAGGGAGCTGTGATAGCAACAAGTCCTGCAAGTGAAGCGTTAAGACACATTGAAACATCGGGCTTACCATATTTAAGCCATGTAAAGATCATACATGTAACTGTAGCCAGAGCTGGAGCAATTGTGGTTGTAACAAATACTGATCCAAGCTGATCTACTGAAGTGCAGGCAGCGCCGTTAAATCCGTACCAGCCAAGCCAGAGAATGAATACGCCAAGAGCAGCTGCCACAAGGTTGTGACCAGGGAAAGCATTTACTTTAACTACCTTGCCGTCTTTATCTCTTTCGAACTTACCGATACGTGGTCCAAGGAATGCTGCACCGATGAGAGCTGAGATACCACCTACCATGTGAATACAGGTTGAACCTGCAAAATCATGGAAGCCAATCTGTGAAAGGAAGCCTCCGCCCCAGGTCCAGTGAGCTTCAATGGGATAAATGATTGCTGAGATAACTGCCGAGTACACACAATAAGAAATGAATTTTGTTCTCTCAGCCATTGATCCTGAAACGATGGTTGCTGTTGTTGCACAGAACACCAGGTTAAATACGAAGTTGGACCAGTCAAAGTTTGCATAGTTTGTGAAAATGTCAAATCCAGGTCTTCCGATGAATCCTGCCAGATCTTCACCAAGAAGAAGTCCAAATCCAATAAGAATGAATACTACAGTTCCAATACAGAAATCCATCAGGTTTTTCATGATGATATTTCCAGTGTTCTTGGCTCTGGTAAAGCCCGCCTCACACATTGCAAAGCCTGCCTGCATCCAGAAAACCAGTGCTGCGCCAATTAAGAACCAGACGCTAAATACGGTACCATCTATAGCTTGTAAAATTTCTTCACTCATACTATTTCTCCTCCTAGTTATTTAGGTGACCAGCCAAAAGAACCGTCCCCGTGACATGTTGTGCACAATGAGACAGAAGAAACGTCCCTGTGGCTTGCCCGTGGCACGAAAAAGACGATGCAATTTGGCTCATTGCTGTGCTAGCTGCAGCAGTGATGCCCCATTGCATCGTCTTTATAGTCGCAAAACGCTATTTACCTGATCACCCAAAACAAAAAACGCCTTAGAGCAACGTGCTGTGCTCTAAGACGCCCTTGTCTTTATGAATTGTAAGTTTAAAGGATAAAAAAATCCTTGTCAAGTACTTTGTATACAATTATGCAATTTTATTTATAGATGCTAGGAGTATGCATATTGTTGAGCATCGAAAGCAAATAGACACAGTATTGATTCATGCTGATACCTTCTCTTTTGGCGCTCTCGGCCAGTGACCGATGAAGACTCTTTGGAATTCTAAGCTTGAACTGCCCTGAATACTTCTCGTTGATCTCAGGTTCATTTATTGCGATTCCTTCTTCTAGTGCAGCTTCGAACCAAGTCTTTTTGGCGTCTTCGGCATTTTTTATTGCTTCTTCCACTGTACCACCCACAGTAAGGCACCCTGGTAACTCTGGAAATGAGATTACAAATCCTCCTTCATCGGTGTCCTTAACAATCTCCATCTTATATGGCTTTTTCATGTATTCATCAATTGTTTTCTTCATCTGAATCACCTTCCTCCAAGACAACTCTCTTGACCATCTCTACATATACTTTCTTTATTGGTTCGTGCTTTGGAATAGTAATAGGGTTTTTTCCAGGCTTTCTAAATGTGTAATGACTACTTCCGCTGCTCGGTGCATGAATAGTGTAGCCATATGCCTCCAGGACACGTCTAAGTTCCTCGAATCTTAAATCGTTTGATAGTGATAGAATCGCTGCTATAAGTTTGTCCCACTTTGACATGTTTGCACCTCAATTGTATTTGACACCATATACGGTGTCAATATTTTGTATTTTTTTATGAAAAATTCCTCTTTTGCTCAGCATAAATCTCTTGCATACTGTGGATTAATTCGTTATGATATAACCAACGGTTAGCGAATAGAATAATATAACCATTGGTTATTGTCAATAGGGAGAATATTATGAATTTTCAGCCTGATAGATTAGTTCAGATACGCCAGAAGCTGGGCATTAACAAGGCAGAGGCAGCCAAGAGACTTAACATGTCTGCTATGGGTTATGGACGTTATGAGAACGGACAGAGGACTCCTTCGTATCAGACGATATGTTTTATTGCCCAGGTCTTTAACACTTCACCGGAATATCTTTGCGGAATGGGTTCCGATGATGCAGCTAAGACAATTGTCATAGATCAGGATGAGGCACCTGAACTATTTAGCATGTTAGAGGAACTTGGCTCCAATAGTGACTTGGAAAAGAGAATTCTTGGGTATTACCAAAAAATCAAGAATTCTGTGAAACACTAAACCGCGTTTTCAAGCGCAGATAGAGGTGACCATGTTTTATTTCCTGATTATTCTAATAACAATTTTATATATCGCAGTACTTGAGCTGTCCAAGAACATCCTTATCAGCTGGATCATCGCAGTAGCAGCCTGCGCAGCAATGATCGGTTATCGGGCTTATTGCAAAAAGAAATATGACGCCACTAGGGGCAGTGTTTTTGGGAATATCCATGGCTACGGCCCTGAGAATAAAAGGCGTGATATGCGCATCAGGGCGGTTTGCGCTATGCTTTTGTTTGTACTTGTACTTACAGCGAACTACTTCTTTACGCAGCCACCTGTTAAGCGCGTTCCGGTTGTTGATAATAAAAAGCCTGATGTCACGACGGTTGTAACTATAGATCAGGGGCAGCTTACCGGTGTCTATAATAAAGACCACACAGTTAAGGCATATGGCGGTATTCCTTATGCCAAGCCCCCTGTTGGGGAGCTGAGGTTCAGAGAACCGCAGACCCCTGATAAATGGGAAGGTGTAAGAGCCTGTGATCATTTTGGACCTATGGCGATGCAGCCAAGGAGCAGCGTTATTTATGACTCTCTTGCAAGGATTCTGGGCTATCACGACTACCGCATCAGATTTGGGGATGAGTATGTTGAAGAGATGAGCGAAGACTGCCTGTACCTTAATATCTTTTCTCCGGAAAAAGAGACTGATGACCTTCTGCCAGTAGTTCTCTATATCCACGGTGGTTCTCTTACCACAGGCAAACCTTCCTACACAGAATATCGCGGCGAAGACCTGGCGAAAAAGGGTGTAGTGTACGTCAACTGCGCATACAGGCTGGGAGTGTTTGGTTACTACGCCGCAGAGGACCTAAAGAAAGAGTCTCCAAACGGCACTACTGGTAACTATGGCCTTCTTGACCAGATAGCAGCTCTTAACTGGGTATATAACAACATCAAGGCATTTGGCGGAGACCCTAAGAGAATCACCATTGCAGGTGAGTCAGCTGGAGCATCCAGCGTCAATGCAATTTGCGCTTCGCCCCTTTCCAAGGGGAAATTTCAGTACGCAATTGCTGAATCCAGCTCTGTCCTGCCCAAAGAGCCTTTCCACACTTTCAGATATTACGAGGATGCCATCGCCACTGGAGACGCAGTCAGAAGCGAGTTCCGGGTAGAAACCTCAGAGGAACTTAGAAATATTCCGGCAAAAGAGCTTGTGACCACCATTACTGATAACTCCGCTATGACAGTTGATGGCTATGCACTAACCCAGCAGCCCTATCTTACATATGAACAGGGTAAAAACAATGAGAAAGCTCTTTTAAACGGATTCAATGCCAAGGAGGCTGATGCATTTTTGTTAGACGACGAGGCTACAAGGGACAACTATGTGGAGCTTCTTGCCAAGGACATGGACGACTACGCAGAGGAAATGGCACAGGTTGTCCCGTATAACCTGCCACAGCGTGATCAGCACATAATAATTGATAAGCTTGGAGAAGCCAAGGGAGCCCTTAACGTGGCTTACAGTGCTATGTGGTTTACTTATCCCCACTATGTTTGGAACAACTACATTGTTAAGCAGGGCATTCCGGCTTATGAGTACTATTTTACCAAGACCAATAACGTCCTTACCAACTATCATGCAGGAGAACTGCCCTACGCCTACGGCAATCTCTGGCGTCATCCCGGGCTCTACGATGACAGCGACTATGAACTGTCTGAGATCATGCAGAGCTACTGGGTAAACTTTATTTATAACGGAGATCCAAACGGTAGCTATCGCCAGACAGATGAACCAGGAGATGGTATCTACAACACAGAAGTAGCTGACAAGCCCCTTCCTGTCTGGGAGATGAGAAGTAAAGGGCAGGATAAGCTCCTTCAGCTTGATACAACTCTCCAGATGATCGATGATCCAAACCTGGAGATATACAAGGTCATCGACAAATATATGGATGAAAAGGTCAAGGGCAGATAAAAAACAAGCTTTGTTATAAACGGAGTAACAGGCCAGAAGCAGAATTGCATAATTGTATACAAAAATACTTGACAAAGTATTTTTCATCCTTTAAACTTACAATTCATAAAGACAAGGGCGTCTTAGAGCAGGACTATACTGCTCTAAGGCGCTTTTTGCTTATGAGTGATCAGGTGAATAAGGGACTTACAAATATTAAGACGATGCAATGGGGCATCTTGCTGCGAAAAGCGCGGCATGATCTCGTTGTGTCGTCTTTTTGTGTGTAGAGCATTTGTGGTGACACGGGGACGGTTCTTTTGTCTCATTGTGTACAACAAGTCAAAAGAACCGTCCCCATGTCTCATTGCACACAATGAGACAAAAGAACCGTCCCCGTGTCACGAAAAATATATGGAGGAAAGAAGTATGTGCGCAATTCTTACATACACCAGGAAAGAGGCTGATGAAGCGTATTTCAAAGAGCTTCTTGAAAGGACCGC
>NZ_JAGAYD010000069.1 GCF_017940685.1 Butyrivibrio sp.
GTAGTGTTTCAAAGAGTCGCCTGTGGCATCACTGAAGGCGCGGCTTAAGTGGTCGCTGCTGTAGTGAAGCTCTGCAGACATGGCGTTTATAGTGATGTCCTCAGACAGATGTGTGTCGATGTAGTCAAGGATCCTTGATACGACTTCAGGCATGGAGCTTTTCTTTTTCTGGGGAGGAACGTTTTCTGAATACTTGCATGTCATAAGAAGAAACTCTGCAAGATATGCCTTGCAAAGGATGCTGTGTCCAAAGCTGTCGCTGTGAAGGGACTCTTCGAGTTTGCCTGCGATGGAGATAAATTTGGAAATGGACTCCTCGGGGATCCTAAGGTGATTCATGTTGGAAGAATCGCTGGTCCTAAAGAGTGTTGAAAAATCAGTCTCAGCATCCCCAAGGTTTTTGAGATACTCGTACTGAACGTTGATGACAATGCGCTCATAGCCTGCAATGTCCTCAAGATCAATTCCATGGAAAACCAAGGGGCTTATAAAGAACATATCCCCTCTTTTCATCTTAAAGAGCTCAGGCTCGATCATGATATTTACATCGCCCTTGAGGAAAAGAACTACCTCATACCCGTCGTGGTTGTGGACTGTATTTATGTCTTCTGGCGTTACTCTGGCCATTTTGTGCTCGCAGATGATCTCGTGATCGATCATGCTGTATGGGCAGTTAAGACTCTTTTTCATTGTTAATGATCCCCTCGAAATGCACTTGTGCAGTTTATATCGGAAAATGCAAAAAATATATTGCATTTTGTGTATTTATTATAAAATCCCGTATCTTATGATTATTTATATCATTGAAATGGGGAAACATCAACAAGCAAAAAAAGCGAAACATAACCTTGTGGGGGTAAATGTGTCTAAGTTAAGTTTCGATAACAGGTTAATGTTCACTTACGAGTCTAAATCTTTTCCCGGAGTCAATAAGGTGGCAGCGCTGGTCAGGCAGGATATTTACCTGGTGACTGGATTTCATGCTGGCGAGTACACAAAGGGCTGCAAATGCAGAAATCTGATAATCTATGGAACTGTTGATAAGAGCGACTACCTTAAGGAACTAGAAGACAAGGGACTCATTGATTTAGAGAAGGTAAGGGGTAAATGGGAAGTCTACAGTTTTCAGGTAATAGATGCTCCCATGGAAGGCGTTGATCATGCACTGGTCATTGCTGGAAGCGACAAGAGGGGTACCATCTACGGACTCTTCCATCTGTCGGAGCTCCTTGGAGTTTCACCACTTGTTAACTGGAACCACGTAGTTCCTAAAAAGAAAAAGAACGTCTCTCTGTCAGACGAGGTGAATACAGTAACAAAAGAGCCTTCAGTCAGATACAGAGGATTCTTTATAAATGATGAATGGCCAGCTTTTGGAAATTGGGCCATGGAGCACTTTGGAGGCATCAACGCAAAGTGCTACGAACGGATTTTTGAACTGCTTCTTAGACTTAAGGGCAATTACTTGTGGCCAGCCATGTGGAATTCAAACTTTAGCATGGATGGACCGGGACTTGAAAGCGCAAGGCTCGCCGATGAATATGGCGTTGTCATGAGTACTTCTCACCACGAACCCTGCATGAGAAGCGGCGAAGAGTACAGGCTCCTTAGAGGAGAGAACTCCATCTACGGAGACGACTGGAGCTTTATAAACAACAGAGAAGGTATCACCCGTTTCTGGAGAGATGGCCTTCTTAGAAACAAGGCCTTTGAAAATGTAATAACTCTTGGAATGCGCGGCGAGCGTGATTCCAAGATACTTTCCGAGGATGCAGGCCTTAAGGAAAACATAGATCTTTTAAGGGATGTTTTAAAAACCCAGAACGACCTGATCCGGGAGACTATAGATCAGGATATCGATAAGATTCCAAGACAGATAGTTCTTTTCTCCGAAGTAGAAGAGTTCTTCTATGGAGATGATAAGGCAAAGGGCCTTATGGGAGATCCGGAGCTTGAGGGCGTAACGCTGATGCTCTCAGACAACAACGTGGGGTACACAAGGACTCTTCCGTCAAAAGAGATAGCTGACCACAAGGGCGGCTTTGGCATGTATTATCACATGGACATGCACGGAGGACCTTACTCATATAAATGGATCGGATCCACATACCTTCCAAGGGTATGGGAGCAGATGACCGCAGCCTATGAATTTGGTGTAAGGCAGATCTGGGTAGTAAATGTTGGAGATATTGGAACACAGGAACTTGGGCTTTCCTACTTCCTTGACCTTGCTTACGACATTGACAGATGGGGCAAAGCTGACGCGGCGATCACAGAGGAATACGTAAATAACTGGGCAGAGAGGCAGTTTGGCGGAATGCTTCCTCTCTCAGGCAGAAATAAGATAAAGAAGATTATTTGGGATTACACATCTCTTTTGGAAAAAAGGCGCCACGAGATCATGAACGCCTGTGTTTACCACCCGCTTCACTTTGGCGAGGCAGATCAGGTACTAAGCGTGAGCGCTGAGATCTTAAAGGAAGCAGAGGCTCTTAAAAAGAGAGTGGATGAAGAGGATATGTCCGCATTTGTTTCTCTCTTATATTATCCCGCCTGCGGAACAGCAAACCTTATGAAGATGTGGATACTGGCAGGGAGAAATAAGCTCTTTGCTCATCAGAACCGCATCGAAGCCAACATCATCGCAGATGAACTTGATGCCTGCGTAAGGCGTGACAGTGAGCTCATCGATGAATATGAAACAGTGGATGACGGCTATTACAAGGGATTTGGCAGGTCAGAGCACATAGGATTTGTGAACTGGAATGAAGAGGATAACAAGTATCCGATCAAGCATCTGATATACGGGGCCAATTCCCCAAGGATGCTGGTGGCAAGAGCTGATGATGAGAATTACATGACAGGCCTTGAGTGGAACGACAGGCCTCAGACCTGGAGCAATATGCTAAGGCCTGACGTAGACAGTATTGATTTTGATATTATCAGCGGAAGTGATAAGCCATTTAAGTACAAGATCCATACGGATTGCGGCTGGCTTATATTCTCCAGGACTGAAGGAGAGGTCAGTGTAAGGGAGAGGGTGATCCTTTCGGTGGATAAATCTCTTTTGACTGACAAAATAAGCGGAACCTTCGAAGTTGAGTGTATTGGCTTTGGAACTGCTCATGTGACAGTCCTTGCAGCACCTAAGGCTGCTCCAGAAGGGGTGTTTATTGAAAGTGATGGATATATCTGCATGGAGGCTGAGCATTTTGCTGACAGGCAAGGCTCGTCAAAGGGCCACTTTGAAGTACTAAGACCCTACGGCAGAACAGGAAGCGCCATCAAGGCTTTTCCGGTAACCCATGATTTTACCGGTGATAAGAAAAGACCTTTTGTTTCATACAGGTTTATGGCTGACGAGGGCGAATATAACCTGACCTTTGATCTTGCACCGACTACTCCGGTTACTTTTAAGGAAGGGCAGTACATAAGCTTTTCGTTAAACGGTGGCAAGATGCAGACTCTCAACACAGTAAAAGAGCCGGATGAACCGTTTTTCTCAAGCAGGCAATGGAGGCAGGAAGCACTGGAAAGCGTCAAGAGGACTTCGGCCACTGTTAAGTGCAAAAAAGGCGAAAACGAAGTTAAGTTCTACGGCGCAAGCCCCGGAATAGTGCTTGAGAGGATACTTTTTGTAAGATCCGGAACAAAACTTCCAGAGTCCTATTTGGGCCCCAGGGAGAGCTATATAAGACTGGAAGATGTATCTTCCGGCGAAAACCAGGAGGAAGAAAATGAGTAAACCAGTAAAGGCGCAGTCAAATCAGAAATTTGGCGTCTACATGAAGAAGTACTGGCAGCTGTATGCGATGCTTGCCCTGCCGCTTCTGTATCTGTTGATTTTTAAGTACATACCAATGGTGTATGTACAGATCGCATTTAAAAAGTACAGCCTGATGGGCAGCATATGGACACAGCCCCTTGCTAAAAACCACGGCTTTGAATACTTCATAAAGGCTTTCCAAAACAACGATTTCAGATATGCCTTAAAGAACACTCTTACACTTAACCTGCTGGATCTTATTTTTGGATTTCCGGCACCTATCATTTTTGCTCTTATATTAAATGAGCTTTGCTTTACCCGTTACAAGAAGGTTGTTCAGACCATAGCTTACATGCCCCACTTCCTTTCATGGGTTATCATCTACAGCTTGGCTCTGCAGCTCCTTGCACCAAATGCAGGTCTTGTAAATATGGTAATTCAGAACCTTGGAGGAGAAGCGATCCCGTTCCTTAACGACGAAGCCCACTGGGTAGGAAGTTACATAGGATTCGGTATCTGGCAGAACTTCGGATGGGGATCCATTGTTTACCTGGCTGCCATAGCTGGTATCAACCCTGAGCTTTACGAGGCGGCTTCCGTTGACGGAGCTGGAAGATTCAGAAAGATCTGGCACATCACTCTTCCTGGTATCAAGCCAACAATTGTAGTACTTCTTATCATGAGCCTTGGCAATATCCTTGGCGGTGGATTTGACAGGCCATTTGCTTTCCAGAACAACCTGGTAATGCGTGTGGCAGACGTTATCGCAACCTTTGTTTACAGAGTAGGTATTAAGGGACTTCAGTTCTCCCTTACAACTGCCGTTGGACTATTCCAGTCCGTAGTAGGAGTATTCTTCCTGCTGATGGCTAACTGGATCTCTCGCAAGCTTGGCGAGAGAGGAATCTGGTAAAGGGAGGATAGAGAGATGAAGATTAAATCAACCGGCGAAAAAGCCTGGGATATGTTTTTCGTAGTTCTTTGCCTGATCGTCAGCGCAATATGCATTATCCCAATGCTGAACCTGCTTGCAAAATCCCTTAGTGGTACGGATTTTCTTGTAAGAAATGAAGTTTATCTTTTGCCAAAGGGTCTTAACTTTAATGCATATTCAACAGTTTTAAAGGACCCTAAATATATAAGAGCATTTGTGTGGACAGTATCACTTACAGTTATCTGCACGGTCCTGTCTCTTTCAATGACAACACTTTGTGCATTCCCTCTTATCTTTGAAAAATTAAGAGGAAGAAAAGCCATCAACATCTTTATCACTATCACGATGTTCTTTAACGCAGGAACAATTCCTAACTACCTGCTGATGCAGAAGCTGAACCTTTTAAGTAACCCTCTGGTTCTGATCCTGCCTGGTGTACTTAGTGTTTACAACATGATCATCATGAGAAGTTTCTTTTACGGAATCCCTGATTCACTTCGTGAGTCAGCAGAGATCGATGGAGCAACCTTCTTTGAGATCCTGTACAAGATATATGTTCCTCTTTCAAAGCCTGTTATGGCTACACTGGCTCTTTTCTACGCAGTAGGAAGATGGAACGGCTACTCAGATGCCCTGATGTACATGAGAGAGGAAAAGTATTATCCACTTCAGCTTCTTTTGTACAACATCATCAACAACATCAACTCAGTTGAAGTAGCAACCCAGGAGGGCTTCTCAGCTCCCGGACTTTCAGAGTCACTTAAGGCAGCCATCGTAATGTTTTCAACCATTCCGATCCTGTGCATTTACCCGTTCCTTCAGAAGTACTTCATAAGTGGAGTTACTCTTGGTGCGGTAAAAGAGTGAGTACTTGCTGAGGTTTTATCGAAGCTAGTACGAACCTTGTTCTGGCGAGCCTGCTTGCAGGCGAGAGCAGAACTTCCTTGTTAACATCCCTTTTAGGGATCACATATTATCTATCAACAAACAAAAATGGAGGTAAAGTTATGAAGAAAAAGGTATTATCCATGCTCCTTGCTTCTGCTATGGCACTTTCAATCGTTGCCTGCGGACAGTCAGACGGGGGAGCAGCAACAACAAGTACCGAGACAACAGGTACTGATGCTACTGCAACAGAGCAGGCACAGCCAGAGGCTACTGCTGAGGCAGAGTCAGCTGGATCATCAGAGCTTACAGATGGTAAGTTCGCTGACACAAGATCTATCACAGTTGAGATCTATGACAGAGGAAATGACGGCGGATCAGACCCTGAAAACAACATGTACACAGAGTACATCAAGAAGGGAATGCTTGAAGAGCACAACGTAGAAGTTACATTCAAGAAGGTTCCAAGATGGACAGAGACAGAGGATATCAACAACCTCCTTGCAGCTCAGGAAGCTCCTGACATCTGTGTAACATACAGCTATCCTACAGTTCTTACATACGCTGACATGGGCGGTGTTATCGATCTTAAGGATATGATCGAAGATTACAAGGCAGATACACCAAACCTTTGGGCTTGGCTTGAAGATACAAACATGCTTTGGGACAAGGATCCTAAGACAGGATCTGTTTGGGCAATCGAAGGTAGAAGAGCTGAGCAGCAGAGAATCGTTACTTTCGTTCGTCAGGATTGGCTCGATGCACTTAACATGAAGGCTCCTACAACAACTCAGGAGTTCGAAGATATGCTTGTAGCATTCAGAGACAACGCTGATACTCTTCTTGGCAAGGATGCTTCCAAGATGGTTCCTTTCTCAACAAGCTATGACATCGGATGGAGAGCAAACAACATCATCACATCCTTCATGGACCCTAAGATCACAGACAAAGAGTACTACATCAACGGATTTGATGACAGAATGGTTACAGAGCCTCAGACAAAGGAAGCTGTAAGGCTCCTTAACAAGTGGTACAACGACGGCCTTATGTGGAAGGATTTCGCTCTTTATGGAAGCGGAGACACAACAGAGGACGATATGATCAAGGCTGGTTATGTTGGTGCATTCCAGCACAACTGGGATTATGTATTCAGAAACGGTGAAGATTCAATCAACGCTAACCTTAAGAGAAACGTTGGCGAAGACGCTAAGTTCGTAGCAGTTGACTGCTTCAAGAACGCAGACGGCAAGTACGCTAAGTGGCTCTACTCAACAGCTGGTGACAGAAAGATCTTCTTCCCTACAACAAACGATGAGCCTCTTGCTTCACTTCTTTACCTTGACTTCATTTCAAAGCCTGAGACAATCAAGTACCTCCAGGCTGGTGATGAGGGTGTTACACACGAAGTACTTGAGAGCGGCGCTATCCAGATCAAGGCTGCTGAAGGCGATGCCATCCAGAACTCTGGTAAGAACATCGACTACACAATCACATGTAACGGAACATACTTTGGTGACTGGGATCTTGCAAACCTTTCAATCGCATACGGCTATGCAGAGGCTGACCCTGAGCTTGTAGATGCAGCTAACAAGATCTCTCTTGCAGATGGTCTTGAGCCAATCAACGTTAACGTTGGTGTTATCGAGGCTGAGGCTGGTGTTGGTGATACTCTTTCATCAAAGAGAGACCAGATCTATGACAACGCAGTTGTAGCAGCTGCAGCAGATTTCGATTCTGTTTGGGACAGCTACATGTCAGATTACCTTTCATCAGGCGGACAGGCTATCATCGACGAGCGTACAGCTAAGTGGGCTGAGTACTTCGGTGATGCTGATATGCTTCCTTGAGATTAAGTAAAGCTACAATTTTTGCCATTAACATAAAAAACCTTTAAGAGGAGGAGTCGTGTTCATTCACGGCTCCTCTTTTTTGGTGGTAATGGTAACTTTTGATAACAACATGGCAAGATGTGGTGAGATAAGTCTGGTATTCAAATATAGAATAGAATCAGTAGCATTAACATCAAATTTATTGAAATTTTGAGGGTATAACAATGAACAGAGAAGAAGCAAGGAAGCGCGCAAAAGAGCTGGTTTCCAAGATGACAGTTGAGGAAAAGGCGTCACAGCTAAGGTATGATTCTCCAGCCATCGACAGACTGGGAGTTCCTGCCTACAACTGGTGGAATGAGGCTCTTCACGGCGTGGCAAGAGCAGGCACAGCTACCATGTTCCCACAGGCTATCGGAATGGCAGCAGCCTTTGATAAAGACCTTATGAAAGAAGTGGGAGAAGTTATCGCCGAGGAAGGCCGTGCCAAGTACAACGAGCAGGCAAAGCGCGGTGACAGGGATATCTACAAGGGACTTACCTTCTGGTCACCAAACGTAAACATCTTCCGTGATCCAAGATGGGGAAGAGGCCATGAGACCTATGGAGAAGACCCATATCTTACAGGAACTCTTGCAGTTCCATTTATCAAGGGAATTCAGGGAGATGGCGAGTATATGAAGGCAGCAGCCTGTGCCAAGCACTTTGCTGTTCACTCAGGACCTGAGGGCGACAGACACTTTTTTGACGCCAAGGCTTCAAAGAAGGATCTTGAGGAAACCTATCTTCCAGCCTTTGAGACCTGTGTAAAGGATGGCCAGGTAGAGGCAGTCATGGGCGCATACAACAGGACTAACGGAGAGCCATGCTGTGCCAACAAGCCACTTATGGTTGATACCTTAAGAGGCAAGTGGGGATTTGAAGGCCACTTCGTATCAGACTGCTGGGCTATCAGAGACTTCCACGAAAACCACAAGGTAACAGCAACTGCTGAGGAGTCAGTTAAGCTGGCCCTTGATATGGGATGTGATGTTAACTGCGGATGCACATATCAGAAGATGATGAATGCGTACAGAGCAGGTCTTATCACAGAAGAGCAGATAACAGAGTCCTGCGTAAGACTCTTTACAACAAGGTTCCTTCTTGGAATGTTCGATAAGACTGAGTTTGACAATATACCATTTACAGTAGTTGAGTGCGACGAGCACCAGAAGGTGGCACATAAGGCAGCAGCCGAAGGAATAGTTCTTTTAAAGAACGACGGAATTCTTCCTCTTGATAAGACAAAGCTTAAGACCATCGGCGTAGTTGGACCAAACGCTGATTCAAGAATCGCTCTTATGGGTAACTACCATGGAACCTCATCAAGATTTGTAACAGTTCTTGAAGGAATTGAGGACAAGGTGGAAGGTGATGTAAGAGTTCTTTACTCAGAGGGGTGCGACCTCTGGAAACCAAACCTTAGTAACCTCTCAGATCAGGACTATCCAGACAGACTGTCTGAGGTTCAGACCATTGCAGATTACTCAGATATCATGGTTGTTGTAGTAGGTCTTGATGAGAACCTTGAGGGAGAAGAGGGAGATGCAGGTAACCAGTTTGCATCAGGAGACAAGGTAAATCTTGAGCTTCCAATTCCTCAGAGACAGCTCCTTAACTCAGTTCTTGACTGCAATAAGCCAACAATCGTTATCAACATGTCAGGAAGTGCCATTAACCTTTCAGTAGCTGAGGAGAAGGCAGCAGCAGTTATCCAGGCCTGGTATCCGGGTGCAAAGGGCGGCCAAGACGTAGCAGACATCCTCTTTGGAGATGTATCACCATCTGGTAAGCTTCCTGTAACGTTCTACCGCAGCACTGATGACCTTCCTGATTTCAGGGATTACTCCATGAAGAACAGGACCTACAGGTACTTTACCGGAACACCTCTTTATCCATTTGGATATGGCCTTACATATGGTAAGTGCAGGGCAAAAGAGATGGAGGTTACCGCATCAGCTGATGGCGCTACAGTTAAGGTAAAAGTGGTAAACGAAGGTTCTGTAAAGACTTCAGATGTCCTTCAGATCTATGTTAAGGACACAGGCTATGAGCTTGCTGTTCCAAATCCTCAGCTTGCAGGCTTTGAGAGATTTGAACTTGGGGCAGGTGAGGAAAAAGAGATTACTGTAGAGCTTCCAAGAAGAGCCTTTACATCAGTAGATGAAGAGGGCAACAGAGATGTCTTTTCACATAGCTTTAAGATATTTGCAGGAACAAATCAGCCTGATGAGCGCTCAAAGGAGCTTACAGGGGTTAGTTGCATCGAAAAAGATGTAACTATTTGAGCTTATTAACAATACAAGCATCATAAATTATGTATAAAAATTTGCTGATATTTTCTGCAATCTATAACAATGTAAGTTTTGTATCAATAATGATACTCTAGTTGTATGGGATAGGTGTACAAGTTAAACTAACCCATATAGCGCAGTAGAAAGGGGCAAGGTATGAATTATCTTATAGGTATTGATGTGGGAACTTCCGCTACCAAGACAGTTCTTTTCGATGAGAACGGAACAGTTATAGCTGAGAAGTCCTACGAGTATCCAATGTACACACCTCAGAATGGCTGGGCTGAGCAGGAGCCATCTGACTGGAAGAAGGCTTCACTTGAGACTGTGGCAGCTGTTGTAAAAGAGGCTGTTTCAAGTGGCAAGGTGGCAAATGCTGCTGATATCAAGGGAATTGGTATTTCCGGACAGATGCACGGTCTTGTAATGCTGGATGAAAACGGGGAAGTTATAAGACCATCCATTATCTGGTGTGATCAGAGAACTGGCGAAGAAGTCGAGGAAATGCTGGGGATCATGCCAAGGGAGAAGTGGATCGAGATCACAGCTAATCCACCTCTTACAGGCTGGACAGCAGCCAAGATCCTTTGGGTAAGAAACAAGGAGCCAGAGAACTACAAGCGCTGCAGACACATCCTTCTTCCTAAGGACTACATCAGATATGTCCTTACAGGAGAGTTTGCAACAGAGGTTTCAGATGCTTCTGGAATGCAGCTCATGGACGTGGCAAACAGATGCTGGTCAGACGAAGTGCTTGATAAGCTTAACATTGACAAGTCACTTCTTGGCAAGATGTACGAGTCCTGCGAAGTTACAGGCAAGCTCACAAGCGAGGTTGCTGCGCAGCTTGGACTTTCAACAGATACAGTTGTAGTTGGCGGAGCTGGCGACAATGCAGCAGCTGCTATCGGAACCGGAGTAGTTAGAGAAGGAACAGCCTTCACAACCATCGGAACTAGCGGAGTTGTATTTGCACACACAGACAAGGTAAGTATCGACCCTAAGGGAAGAGTACATACATGTTGCTGCGCAGTACCTGGCGCATGGCATATCATGGGTGTTACCCAGGCAGCAGGATTTTCACTTAAGTGGTTCAGGGATAACTTCTGCCAGAGCTACATTGAGGAGGCCAAGGAAAAGGGCGTTGATCCTTATGACCTTATAAATGCTGACATCGAGACAGTTCCTGTAGGAAGTGACAGACTCATCTATCTTCCATATCTTAATGGTGAGAGAACTCCTCACCTGGATGACAAGGCAAGAGGCGTATTCTTTGGACTTTCAGGAATCCACACAAGAAAGCATCTTCTTCGCGCAGTAATGGAAGGTGTTTCCTATTCTCTTTGCGACTGCAACGACATCCTTAAAGAGATGGGCATCAGCGTAAAAGAGATGATGGCCTGCGGCGGCGGTGGAAAGAGCAAGATCTGGAGACAGATGCTCTCAGACCTGTATCAATGCAAGGTAGCAACCATCAACCAGGAGCAGGGGCCTGCCCTTGGAGTAGCAATTCTTGCAGGCGTAGGAAGCGGAGTATACACAAGCGTTCAGGAAGCTTGTGATAAGCTTATCACCAAGGCAAAAGAGACAGAGCCTGTAGCAGACAACGTTTCAAAGTATGCAGCATATCATGAGCTTTACAAGAAGCTCTATAAAGATCTTAAAGATGATTACAAACAGCTGTCAGAGCTGTAACGTAATAAACGCCATAAGGGTATGGCAGTAAACAAATATTTAAGCGGGAGGACCCGCAAAGGAAAGGGGATAAATTATGATCAACATTCCAGAGGTAAAAATTGGCTTAGTTGCAGTAAGTAGAGACTGTTTCCCAGCTTCACTTGCAGTAAACAGAAGAAAGGCTTTAGCTGAGGCCTACAAAAAGAATTTCAACGACAAGGACGTTTATGAGTGTCCTGTATGTATCATCGAGAGCGAGACTCAGATGGTAGAGGCTCTTGAGGATATCAAGAAAAACGGATGTAACGCACTTTGCGTATATCTTGGAAACTTCGGACCAGAGATTTCTGAGACACTTCTTGCTAAGCACTTTGATGGACCTATCATGTTCTGTGCAGCAGCTGAGGAGTCACAGAATGACCTTATCGATGGCAGAGGAGATGCTTACTGCGGAATGCTCAATGCAAGCTACAACCTCTACATCAGAAACACAAAGGCTTATATCCCAGAGTATCCAGTAGGAACTGCTGAGGAGTGCGCAAAGATGATCAACGAGTTCGTGCCTATCGCAAGAGCAATCGTTGGTGTTCGTGATCTTAAGATCATCAGCTTTGGTCCTCGTCCTATGAACTTCCTTGCTTGCAACGCACCAATCAAGCAGATCTTCAACATGGGCGCAGAGATCGAGGAGAACTCAGAGCTTGACCTCTTCGAAGCATTCCACAAGCATGACAACGATCCTAGAATACCTGATGTTGTTAAGGATATGGAAGCTGACCTTGGCGCAGGCAACAAGAAGCCTGAGATCCTTGCTAAGCTTGCTCAGTATGAGCTTACTCTTCTTGACTGGATTGAGGAGCACAGAGGCTACAAGAAATATGTATGTATCGCTGGTAAGTGCTGGCCTGCATTCCAGACACAGTTCGGATTCGTTCCTTGCTATGTAAACTCAAGACTTACAGGAAGAGGAATTCCTGTATCATGTGAGGTTGATATCTATGGTGCACTTTCAGAGTTCATCGGAACATGCGTAAGTAACGATTCTGTTACTCTTCTTGATATCAACAACTCTGTACCTGCTGACATGTACGAAGAGTCAATCAAGGGCAAGTTCGGCAACTACAAGCACACAGATACATTCATGGGCTTCCACTGCGGAAATACATGCACAAGCAAGCTTTCTAGCTGCGAGATGAAGTTCCAGAGAATCATGGCTAGAAACCTTCCTGAGGAAGTTACACAGGGAACACTTGAAGGAGACATCAAGCCTGGTGATATCACATTCTACAGACTTCAGAGCACATCTGACAACCACCTTAGAGCTTACGTTGCACAGGGCGAAGTTCTTAACGTTCCTACAAGATCATTCGGTGGTATCGGTGTATTCGCTATTCCTGAGATGGGCAGATTCTACAGACATGTACTTATTCAGCAGAACTTCCCTCACCATGGAGCAGTTGCATTTGGACACTACGGAAAGGCACTCTTCGAGGTATTTAAGTATCTTGGAGCAGAGACAATCGGCTACAACCAGCCTGCATCTCTTCCTTATCCAACAGAGAATCCTTTCTGCTGATAATTGCATGACGGATCGCTGGATATGGAAAAAAATACTTGAAGATGATAAGGGCCCCTTCGCAAGAAGGGGCTCTTTTATTTGGCAGAAATGGTGTGAGTCATTGGGGACGGTTCTATTTGACTCATAAAAAGTCAAAGGACAACTGGCCGTCGATCCAGCTCTTTTGCTCTGCCTGATGGATTTCATCCTCGGGACGGATATTTCCTATAAGAAGCGGTGACAATGGATCGTGATTTGCGTTGTTATTTATGACAGTTTCTGCATCATAGTTGGCATAGCAGTACTTGCATAAGTGAAGGCAGGTGTTGTACATGCCAATATCATTTCCAAGAAAGCAGGCGCAGGAAGTTCTGGCGTTCTTGATCTTGGGGAAATCAAGCTTGGTGTGGAGAGCTTTTTCGTAGATGGGCTGAGTCATGCAGCCGCTGCAGTCCGCTCCGAACCGGGCAAGCTCTGTTCCTTCGCTGCAGGGGCGAAGGGTCATGCCATGGTCTTTTGCTATCCTGGTCATATGCTCCCCGAGGTATAGGCGGTCAGCCTTTTCAAGGGCAGTAGCCTTGGGGAAATTCTTTTTTACCTTCTGGTAGATGTCTATAAAACTGATTACAGCTGTCTGGGTATAGCCATCCAGGGCGGTAGCGATCTCTTCAAACTTCTCAAGATGGTAGTCTCTGGTGTACTTCTCATCAAGGAAGATCGGATCATAGCGCCATCCCATGGAATCAACTCCGGCAAAATCAGAGAGCTTTTTGAAGGTCTCAATGACATCAGGAATCTCAGGGACA
>NZ_JAGAYD010000070.1 GCF_017940685.1 Butyrivibrio sp.
AGTGGTTCATTGGGATAACTCCCAATGAACCACTAACCCCGTCCCCATGGTCCACCCCTATCGCAGTAGAACCGCCCCCGTGTCAGGTATTCTTAATCAACAAAGAGCCTTGGCACTCTTCTGCTAATATCGCAGGTGAGCTCATAGTTGAATCTTCCGCTTAAGTCGCCCAAAAACTCAGCTGAAATCTCTTCGCCGGTGGTCTTGTCTTTTCCAAGAAGAATAACTTCATCCCCTTCCATTACATTGGGAATATCTGTAACATCCACCATGAACTGGTCCATGCAGACCCTTCCAAGGATATTGGCGTGATGTCCGTTTATAAGAACATAGCCCTTGCCAGATAAGCTCCTTGGATATCCATCGCCATAGCCAACAGGTATAGTGGCGATCCTGGTAGTTTTATCTGTTACATAGGTTCCGCCGTAGCTTACGGGAGTTCCTGCTGGAACATCCTTGATCATAACAATGTGGCTTATAAGCTCCATGGCAGGCTCAAGGTTTATGATATCCTTGGGAACCTCCTCGGATGGCCACATTCCGTACATTGTAACTCCAGCTCTCACCATGTCCATGGATGATTCAGGAACTGCTATGATGCTGGCAGAGTTGGCGCAGTGCTTGATAGGGATACGATATCCGGTCTCTTCCTCGAAAGCTCTAAGGAAGTCCTTAAATACCTCTTCTCTTTCTCTTACATTGGTAAGGTCCTTTTCGTCGGCCCTTGCAAAGTGAGTAAACACGCCCTCTATTCTGATACCTTCAAGAAGTCTTATTTCCTTTGCAAAAGAAACTCCCTCTTCATCAGGTGTTATACCAATCCTGCTCATACCTGTGTCCACAGCAATATGAATGGGAGCAGGACCCTCTATGGTGCCTTCCTTCATAAGCTTTTTAGCGCAGTCAGATAGCTCTTTTGCCATGTCCATTCTAAATACTGCAGGACGGATATCCTCCCGTATCATCCTCTCGTAGGCGTATGGGAAAGTATATCCAAGGATAAGGATTGGCTTTTTAAGGCCCTCATCCCTTAGTTCAAAGGCCTCTTCTGCTGTAGCTACCGCATAGCCCCATATATAGTCCTTGTCCTCTAAAAACCTCCCTATCCTTGCAGCTCCGTGACCATAGGCATCGGTCTTGATGACAGCCATGATCTTAGTGCCTTCCGGTATATTATTCTTCATTGCAAGAAGATTGTGCTCGATGGCTGAAAGGCTGATCTTTGCGCATACTCTTGAATACTGATTATTTTCTATCATTGTATCTACTTCCTTAATTCATTCCAGCACCTTGGAAAGGGCGTTAACAATATCCGATGCGATCATGGAGTATCTTCCGTGTTCTGAAGATGCTATATCTCCTGCACATCCGTGGATATATGCCGCTGCTATGGCCGTTTCAAAGCTGGTGCTCTCCTTACTTATAAGTGCCCCGGTTATGCCGGCAAGCACATCTCCTGAACCAGCAGTAGCCATTCCGTCGTTGCCGCTTATATTAATATATATCTTTTTCTCATTGCTGTCAGCCACTATACTTCTGGCATCCTTGCAGATGACGGTGGCGTGAAGCTCATTTGAAAGCTGCCTTGGATACTCAAGAAGGTTGTCCTTACATGCTGCAATGCTGCACTTTTTAAGCCTTGCAAACTCCCCCATGTGTGGAGTGAGTATCAGTTTCTTGCCGCCTGTGGCAAAGTTAGAGGCAAGGCGCCGCAGGTCATCATCTTCAGCTAAGATGTTAAGGGCATCTGCGTCCATGACAAGCGGTTTGTCATACTCTTTAAGCACCACAGTAAGGAGCTCTTTTCCCTTGCCCTCACAGCCAATGCCAGGGCCTATGACTGCCTGGGTAGACCAGTCAAATGCCAGGATCAGCTTGTCCCTTACAGGTTCAAAGTCCTCATAGGTATCAAGTATCACTTCTGGTAAAAGAGCTTTCACCACCTCAGCATTCTCTGAAGCAGTAAATACCCTTACCATGCCAGCTCCTGCCTTGAGAGCTGCAGAGGCAGCAAGGATGCAGGCGCCGCTTATACTTTTTGATCCAGCTATTATAAGGACTTTTCCATTTGTACCCTTGTTGGAATCCTTCCTTCTTTCTGGAACCAGCTCCATTGCATCGCCGTCATGATAAAAAGCTTCCGGCTCCTTTGAAAGAAAGCTGTCTTTCGTGATACCTGCGTCAGCTATCACAAGGTTTCCAGCATATTCGCATCCTGGATAAAGGATGTGGCCAAGCTTGGCAAAGTTAAAGGTAACTGTGGTATCAGCTTTTACTGCAGCTCCCATGACCATTCCGGTATCTGCACTTATTCCAGAAGGAATATCTACAGCTACCACAAAAAGGTCTTTTCCTCTCTCGTCCTTAAGGTCATTGATGTAGTTAACCGCATCAAGACTTGTTCCTGTAACAGGCCTTGAGAGTCCAATACCAAACATGGCATCTACTATGATATCAAATGCCCCATCAGTTTTGTTGTCTCTTATATTGGAAAAAGTGCCCTGTACAATGTCATATTTACCAGCTATTTCCAGCTGCTTTAAAAACATGTCGCTGCTCTTTACAGGATCTCCCACCACGCAAAGACTTACGTGATAGCCCCTTTGCTTGAGTATTCTTGCTATGGCAACGCCATCACCGCCGTTATTGCCAACTCCGGCAAAGATCAGTGCATTAAGTCTCCTGCCTGGGTGCTCAATCTCTTTCCACTTATCAATCTCCGTGCAGACAGACAGGGCTGCCCTCTCCATAAGAACCGCCTGATCCATGCCAAAATATTCAGAAGTATTTCTGTCACAGATCTTCATTTCCATACTTGAAACAGCGTATTTCATGGTATTCCTCCATATAAGTTAAGGCTGCCAAAAGGCAGCCTGTAAATACTTATCATTCAACATATTCATCAGAAGAGCCATCAGCTGGTCTTCTGATAGGATGGCGCTTGTCAGGATCATATTCCATATCGAATATATCCATTACCTCAGGTCCAAATATCTGGTGCATATAGGAGTACAGATTATAGTTCTCCATCTCCGCTTCCTGAAGCCTTATAACGTTCTTTTTAAGCTCCACTCGCACCTGTGAGATCCACTCATCAAGGCCTTTGATGTACTCGGTGTTCTCCTGAAGGGTCTCGTAGCACACCTTCATTGTCTCTATCATCAGCTTGTAATCTACGTCGTAGATCTCTCGTGAAAGGTCAAGGAGTTCATCATCGTGCCCACCAAGTTTTTCGTTGCACTCATTGATGAGCCTGGTCCTTTCCTGGATCTCTTTTTCTATAGAGGCAGCGTTGCCTCCTGCCTTATTGGCCTGGTCCCTTAAGGGAACTATCTCAGATAAAAGAGTCTTTTTAAGTTTCTTGATCTTCTTGGTGTCTGTACGGATCTTTCCATCGCGCTCCACCAGAGAATTGAGCTGATCTGCAAGGGCTTCTATCTCAGGCGTCATCTCCGTCTGGGTAAAAAGCTGATGCCACTTATTGTCCAGCGTCAGGATGGGAATACTCTTTCCCTCCAGCGCTGACATGTACACGTCGTCGCCTCTAGCCATGGACTTCTCCACTAATTATAATGATTTTTCGTACCTATCAATATTATACGATAATTTCATCAAACTGTCAGATAAATGTACATTTTCTACCTGAATATTGTCAGGAACTTCAAGGTCAACATGGGCAAAGTTCCATATTGCCTTGATCCCGCAGGCTGCAAGCTTGTGGGCCATTGGCACTGCCTGTTCCTTGGGAATAGTTAAAACAGCAATCTCAATATTATTATTTCTGACAAAATCCTCAACTTCATCGATAGGTCTTACCTCAACATCGCCTATCTTGGTTCCAAACAGATCAGGATTTTTGTCAAAAGCTCCCTTGAACACAAAGCCTCTTCTGGTGAAATTGGTGTATCCGGCAATAGCTTTACCAAGGTGACCTGTTCCGATGATGACAAGGCTGTGCTGCCTGTCAAGTCCTAGGATCTTGCCAATCTCATCGTAGAGATAACCTACATTATAGCCATAGCCCTGCTGGCCAAAGCCGCCAAAGTTGTTAAAGTCCTGTCTGATCTGTGATGCAGTGACCTTCATGATATCAGAAAGCTCCTGGGAGGAAATCCTCTCAACCCCCTTCTCACGTAGATCGCCTAAATATCTAAAATATCTTGGAAGTCTGCTAATGACCGCCTGAGAAATTTCTTTATCTGCCATAATATGCTCCTTTTTTAAAAAGAAAACCTAAGAACAATTATAGCTTTACGTTAAATAAATGTCAATTGCATCAAACCTCTTAAAAAGCCCCTAGCCATGGGCTTTCCACGGCCAGAGGCTCGGTGTTTTTTGATATATTTATGGTTTAAAGTAACTGATGGTATCCTGCATATTTGAAGCAAGTTCCTGGAGCTTGTCTGCAGACTCCGTGATGATTGCAAATGTAGCGTTGAGCTCCTGCATTGAAGCATTGGTCTCTTCTGTGGACGCCGCATTCTCCTCGGATATAGCAGACAGGTCTGATATGATCTCAACCAGCTTATCCTTGGCTGAACCCAGCTGACCTATGTGATCTGCAATGCTCTCTGTGCTGGTTGATACGTTGCTTACATTCTCCGCCATGCTCTGCATGTTGGTCTTGGTATCATCAAGCTGTTCAGACTGCTGCTCAAAGTTGTTATTGAGCTTACTCATAACTTCAACTGATGCCTCTGAATCAGCAACCAGTCTCTCGACGATCTTCTTGATCTCCTCAGCTGAATTACTACTCTGTACAGCAAGCTGTCCGATCTCTGTAGCAACAACTGCGAATCCCTTTCCTGCATCTCCTGCTCTTGCAGCCTCGATGCTGGCATTTAGTGACAGAAGGTTAGTCTGAGATGCAATCTCTGTAATAGCTTGTGAGAACTTGGAGATCTCTTTTGCAGACTCATTGGTTGAATCTATGGTCTGTCCGATCTCACGAACTGACTGCTGAACCTCTGTGCTCTGCTCAATGAGCTTATTTAAAGCATCCATTGCAGCATCGCAGGCTGTCTTCATCTCTCCGGTATAGGCATTGAGTTCTTCTACATTCTCAGAAACTTCATCGATATCTCTTCCAATATCCTGTGTGTTACCTGCAGCATTCTCAACGCTCTCTGCCTGGTTGACAGCACCTTTACTGATATCATCTACAGCCTGGCTTACCTGGCTTGACGCAGTTGATGCCTGGGTTGCGGATTCAGAGAGTTCTGCTCCTGATCTTTTAAGTTCACCTGACATCTCCATTGTAGTTCTTATAACTTCACCGAGTTTATTACTAAGGGTCTGGGCACCGTCAGCAAGAAGTCCGATCTCATCATTTCTCTTAAGGGACTTTTCATCAATGTTGAGCTTAAGTTCACCAGTGGACAAATGTCCAAGCTCATCAGCAATGGCTCTCATCTTTACAGATGCTGTATTGGCAACAAGTATTCCTACCAGGGAAAGAGCTATGGTAAGTATTATTGATACAACTACCATACCAATGATGATCCTTCTGATATTTGCGGCAACTGAGTCACTCTCTCTTCCTGTAAATACCATTCCAACTACTGAGCCGTCGCTGTTTTTCATTGGTGCATAGTAGCAGAAATAGTTTTCGGTTGCACCTGCAGGTTTTCCCTTCATGAATAGGAGCTGACCGCCACTAAGCACTGCATTCTTGACCTTATCACCAATCTGGTAGCCTACAGCTTTTTTACCGGAAGAATCCTTCAGCGTGGTAATGACTCTTGTATCACCATAAAAGAGCGAATACTCAATTCCAGTCTCACTCTTTAGATCATCCATGATCTCTTCATACTCTGCCATGACATTTTCTTCGCCCTTATAGAGAGAACCATCAACGTATGACCAGTCGCCATCCCACACGTTGTCCATCTCGCTTGCCAGATGATATACTGAAGCCTTAAGTTCCTCTTCAACCAGCGTATTATATGTATTATTGATTTCAAACCCACTTATTATAGTAAGCACAGTGGCAATTCCAACGATAGCCGCAACGGCCGCAGTAATAAGTTTCTGTACCAGCTTACCATTTCTTACCTTAGGTTCCATGTTATGCCCTCCTTAACCTAATTTTACTTATTTAATTATACTAGATAATGCCTTGTTTTTCGGATTTATCTTTATAAAATTTTGATAAAAAGAGTACGTCAAAGCAACTGAAAATACATGCCTCATAATCAGGTTTACAAGACCGTAAAAAAGAATTATGATTTCATAGTTGTATTAAGCATTTGACAGATATATGAAAGGAAACAGAATGTATAAAGATTATATGGTGAGAGCCACCGCTGGGAATGCCCAGATAAGAGCTTTTGCAGCTACTACAAAAGACCTTGCTGAGTACGCAAGATGCGCCCACGGCTTATCTCCTATCGCTGCAGCCGCTCTTGGCAGGCTCATGACAGGAACAGTAATGATGGGCACTATGATGGACAACGAGGATGACCTCATCACTGTAAAAATGGATGGTGACGGTCCTCTTAAAAGCGTTCTTGCTACCGCCGACAATAAAGGAAACGTAAAGGGCTACGTTGGAAATCCTTACGTTATCATGGAACCCAATGCTTCAGGACATCTTAACGTAGGCGGAGGAATTGGCGAAGGTAACCTTACCGTTATCAGAGATATGGGCATGAAAGAGCCCTATGTGGGCCAGGTTCCTCTCTACACAGGAGAAGTGGCAGAGGACCTTACCTACTACTTCACCAAGTCAGAGCAGACTCCTTCATCTGTTGGCCTTGGCGTTCTTGTGGAAAGAGAAACCTTAAGCGTCATCGCTGCTGGCGGTTTTATCATCCAGCTTCTGCCCTTTGCTGAGGAAGAAACCATAGCTCATCTTGAAGAAAATCTTAAGAAATTCTCTTCAGTTACAGACATTCTTAAGGCTGGTAAGACTCCTGAAGAGCTTCTTAATATAGTTCTTGATGGTTTTGATATTGAATTCACCGACAAAGTTGACCTTAACTTTTACTGCAACTGCGACAAGGACCGTGTAGAGAGAGCTCTGATGCTCATAGGCGAAAAAGAGATCCAGGAAATGATAGACGACGGAAAAGAAATTGAGCTTCGCTGCCACTTCTGCAACAAAGCCTATACCTTTAACGTTGATGAATTAAAAGCGCTTAAGGAAAAAGCCAAGGTGATAAAAAACAAGAATGCGAAGGAAGTCTAAATGAACTCAGGGGTAATGGTACTTATTGAAAATATTGGAATTATCGCCTTTGCCATATCTGGAGCTGTGGTTGCAGCAAAAAAGGATATGGACATATTTGGCATAAACCTTCTTGCTCTTGTGACAGCAACAGGTGGCGGACTTATAAGGGATATCATTATCGACAACATCCCACCTGCAATGTTCGTAAACCCTGCCTACACCATAATCACACTGATCACTGCAAATCTTGCCTTTATTGTCATGAGGTACAAAAAGCCAATGCCAAAGGCAGTGACTCCCTTTTATGACACTTTGATCTTCTGGCTGGACACCCTTGGACTTGCAGCCTTTACTGTAGATGGTTCCTTTACTGGTATTACTTCACCATATGGCGACAATCTCTTTTTAGTTGCTTTTCTTGGAATAGTTACCGGAATTGGTGGTGGAATGATAAGGGATGTGCTGGCAGATGACATACCTGCTGTTCTTACCAAGCACGTATATGCAATCGCCTGCATCGCAGGATCGATCGTTCTGGTTTTGCTTTGGAAATATACAGCCAGCGAACTTATTAGCTCACTGGCTGGATTCTTTACTATCGTAATAATAAGATTTCTGGCTATGCACTTTAAGTGGAATCTTCCAACCATCAATCAGTGATAGCTTTGTAGCATTCTGGGCGTCTGTCTCTAAAGATGCCCCAGGATGCTCTTTTTTTGCGGTTTTCTAAAAAGTCGTACTCTGCGCAAATTATCTCTTCTTTATCCCTTGATGCCTTTACAAGCACATCCCCTGTTTCATCAGTAAGGAAGCTGCTTCCATAGAAGGTCAGGGATGAGCTCTGCATTCCGTTATCCTCTGATGGAGTAACAACCTCAGTTCCTATGCGGTTTGCAGCGGCTACAGGGATAATGTTGGCTGCTGAATGCCCCTGCATGGTCCTCATCCAGTGGCCGGAGCTGTCAAGGTCAAGGATTGGTTCTGAGCCTATGGCTGTAGGATAAAGAATGATATCCGCTCCGTTAAGCGCAAGGCACCTTGCAGTTTCAGAAAACCACTGATCCCAGCATATGCCTACTCCAACATTTCCATATCTTGTCTCAAAGACCTTAAAGCCTGTATTACCAGGGGTAAAGTAAAACTTCTCCTGATAGAAATGGTCGTCAGGGATATGAGTCTTTCTATATACACCAAGAATGCTGCCATCAGCGTCTATCATTGCTACAGAGTTGTAAAAGGTATTTTCGTCCCTTTCAAAGACGCTTATAGGCATTACGACAGAAAGCTCCCTGGCAAGCTCCTTAAAATGCAGTACCGCAGGGTTTTCAAGAATAGGAACAGCAAGCTCATAGTAGTCGTAGTTTCTCTCCTGGCAAAAGTACTTTCTTTCAAAAAGCTCTGATAAAAGAATGATGTTTGCTCCGTTTTCTTTTGCCTTCCTTGTTAGCCTGTCGGCTGTCTCAATATTTCTTTTTACCTGCTCATCATCTGATGAAGCCTTAGCTCCGCATTCAAACTGGATGCAGGCCACTTTTACCTTATCTGACATATCTACCTCACATTATTCCCGGTATCTGCTGGGTTATGCAGTGGATATTTCCGCCACCAAGAAGGATCGGACGGGCGTCTATACCTACAATTTCTTTATCTTTACAGATGCTCCTTAGGATATCAAGAGCCCTCTTATCGGAAGCCTCATTTTCGCCGCCAAACTGTGGAACAAGGGCTGCTCCATTTACAAAGTAAAAATTCACATAGCTGGCAGCAAGCCGCTCTCCCACTTTCCTGAAATCTTCCCCTTCTTCGAACTCGTAATTGGAAAGATCGTCCTCATTAACAAGAACGGGGTGATCAGGAATAGGAAGCTTATGAACCTTGATGGACCTGCCCATGGCATCAGTAACGCTTTGAAGGTACTCAAGGTCAGCCTTAGACATGGCATATTGAGGGTCGTCTTCATTGTCTGTCCATGCCAGCATCACTTCTCCCGGTCTTATAAAGGCGCAGACATTATCCACGTGCTCATTGGTCTCGTCGTTATATATTCCACTTGGTAGCCAGAGAATCTTTTTTGCTCCAAGATACTCTTTTAACTTATCTTCTATCTGTTCTTTGGAAAGATCAGGGTTTCTGCCCTTGCTTAAGAGGCAGCTCTTAGTAACTAAAACTGTGCCCTCACCATCGGAGTGGATGCTGCCTCCCTCAAGAACAAAGGGCACTGCGTCGTAGTAGTCAAATCCCTGCCTGTCACAAAAAGCTATCGCCACCTTGTCATCAAGATCCCAGTTTGCATATAGTCCATCAACCTCTCCGCCCCAGGCATTAAAGCTCCAGTTTACGCCTCTTACATTGCCAGTATCATCTGCAACAAATGTAGGTGCTACGTCTCTTGCCCAGGCGTCGTCTGACTCAATTTCAAGGATGTGTAGCCTTTTTGTCAGAAGGTCTTTTTGCTCCTTTTGCATATCCTCTTTAAGGCTGCAGGTGTCTATAAGGTTCTTCATAAAGCCCATAGCCTCTTCAAGGTGGTCCTTTCCGGCTAAAAGAAATAACTCTTCCCTTTTAAGGATCTCAAAAAAGACAGCGCCAAAACTCTTTAGGGTGTCCGTTCTGTCTTTTCCAAAGCTGCCAGGTCTTACGGGATATATCATTATTGTTCCCAGATGGGAATTAAACTCTCCAGGCATTTGAAATCCATCATTTGCCGGAAGCTGGTTTCTTATTATCATTGCAAAATTTCCAATCAGTTTCTAATGCCGAGTGGTTCCTTACAGCCTGTTCTTAAAATCTTCGTAGCTAAAGCGTCTTAAAACTTCCACTTCCCCATCTTCGTGCATAATGTCGATATCTGGAAGTGGCATACCATTAAAGGTGTTGTTCTTAACAAAGCTGTAGATGGCCATATCCTCAAAAAAGAGCTTGTCCCCAAGATTTTTTTCCGTTTCAAAGCTGTAATCGCCAATGACATCACCTGCAAGACAGGTCATTGAAGAGAGCCTGTAGGTATAGTTCATCTCTCCCGGCTCTTCAGAGTCTTTAAGAGGTGGTCGATAAGGCATCTCTATTACATCAGGCATATGGCATGAAGCTGAAGCATCCAGAATAAGAACAGGGATCCTGTCTGTATCAACAACATCCATTACTGTTGTAACAAGGTAACCTGCGTCAAGGGCAATAGCTTCACCTGGCTCAAGATAAACCTCAATGCCGTACTTTTCTCTTATGTACAATACCAGTTTAATGAGACCTTCTCTGTCGTAATCTTCCCTTGTTATGTGATGACCTCCCCCAAGATTTATCCAGCTTATCTTGTTAAGTCCGGAAACTCCAAGCTCTGCGTCAAGTTCATCAGTATCTACCGGAATGTTATCAAGAGCAACCTCTTCATCGTAGGAAGTATCTGAAGGTTCAAAGCCCATGGTCCTTAAAATAAAACCGTCATAGTCATCCGGTATTCTTGGCGCAGGAAAGAATCTAAAGAAATCTCTTTCAACCTTAAGGAATGTCTCCTCTAAGGGCTCAAATCCCTGCTCGCACAGGTTATGGAAGTGAAGACCTGAAACACCCTCTGGAAGGTCATCTGGCATATTCTCATTCCTGATACCAAGTCTTGATCCTGGGGAACATGGGTCGTAGATCTCATGAGCATCCTCTGCACTTAGCTCAGGGTTGATCCTAAGACCGACTTTTATCTTTCCCTCAGAAACATACTTTTCCCAAACGCTCCTGTGATGCTCAAGCTGAGAGATTGAGTTGAATACCACATGGTCGCAGATATTGCACAGCTCTTCCATGTCAGAATCCTTGTAGGCAGGCTCATAGACGTGGTTTTCGCATTTTTTACCATCTGAAGTCTTAAACTCTTCATGTGCAAGCCTGGCTTCAAAAATCCCGGAAGCAGTGGCACCTGAAAGATAAGATGCCAAAAGCGGATATGTCTGGTAAGCGCTGTAGGCCTTTTGCGCAAGAAGGATCTTGGCCCCGGACCTCTCCTGTACATCTTTTAATATCTCCAGGTTTTCCCGTAGTCTCTTTTCATTTATCACATAGGCAGGAGTACTTATTTCATCTATTTTCATAATATCCCCTCAGAAAATCCTTAATCTACAAGCTTTGGTGCCTCATCCACTACCCATGGAAGTCCATACTCATTAAGAAGCTCCATATATGGATCTGGATCAAACTCATCTGTTGTATATACACCAGGCTGTTTCCACTTTCCAGTAAGGACAAGTGCTGTTCCTATCATTGCCGGAACACCTGTTGTATAACTGATAGCCTGGCTTCCAAGCTCCTTGTAGCACTCCTGGTGGTCGCATACATTGTAGATGTAGATAGTCTTTTCTTTTCCGTCCTTGACACCCTTAAAGATGCAGCCGATGTTGGTCTTACCTACTGTTCTTGGTCCAAGGCTTGCAGGATCCGGAAGAAGTGCCTTTAAGAACTGGATAGGAACAATGTCTTTTCCCTCAAACTTGATGGGGGTTGTTGAGAGCATTCCAACATCCTCAAGGCATCTCATGTGATCAAGGTATGACTGGCCAAAGGTCATGAAGAAACGGATCCTCTTAACCTCAGGGAAGTTCTTGCCAAGAGCCTCGATTTCCTCGTGGTGAAGAAGGTACATATCCTTCATACCAACCTGAGGGAAGTCATACTCTCTCTTTATTTCCATAGGCTTTGTTTCAACCCAGTGGCCATCCTCCCAGTAGCTTCCGTTGGCAGAAACCTCACGAAGGTTGATCTCAGGGTTAAAGTTTGTTGCAAAAGCATAGCCGTGATCGCCGCCGTTGCAGTCAAGTATGTCTATTGTGTCGATCCTGTCGAAGTAATGCTTTTTAGCATAAGCGGTAAATACGCTGGTTACACCGGGATCAAAGCCTGTTCCAAGAAGACCTGTGATACCTGCTTCCTTGAACTTGTCCATATATGCCCACTGGTAGCTGTAATCAAAGTAAGCAGTAAAGCCCTTCTCCTTACATCTCTTTTCGTAGGCAGCGCGCCATACAGGCTCATCTGTGTCCTCTGGCTCGTAGTTGGCAGTATCAATATAGTCCACCTTGCACTCAAGACATGCATCCATGATGGTAAGGTCCTGATAAGGAAGGGCCACGTTAAGCACTGCGTCAGGCTTGTAGTCCTTTATAAGCTTAACAAGGTCCTTTACGTCGTCTGCATTAACTGTTGCAGTTGTGATCTTAACAGGATATCCCTGCTTTTCCAGCTTTTCTTTTAATGCATCGCACTTACTTACTGTGCGGCTTGCAAGGCACATCTCTGTAAATACTTCTTTATTCTGGGCGCACTTCTGGATAGCAACCTGTGCTACGCCTCCACATCCAATAACCAATAATCTGCTCATCTAGACATATCCTCCATTCGTTTAATTAGTCACCTTGACATATCTTCTTCTTCCTGAAGTAAATCTTCTACGTATTTTGGAAGCATGAACGCTCCCTTATGTAAATGAGTTGTGTAATACCAGGTCTTTATTCCTCGCTCATCCCATCTGTCAGGATTGAAATCCTTCATTGGATGATATTTTTTGCTGGCAAATCCAAAGAGCCAGTAGCCCGCAGGGCATGTAGGAATGTGGGCCTGATAAACCCTGTTTATGGGAAATACTCTGTAGGCCTTTCTGTGCATGGCTCTGCAGCTCTCTTCGTCCTCGTCGTAGAATGGGCTTCCGTGCTGATAAACCATGATACCGTCGTCGTGAAGTGCCTTGTAGCAGCTTCCGTAGAACTCTTTGGTGAAAAGACCTGCTTCATGACCAAGGGGTTCTGTGGCATCGTTGATTATAAGGTCATACATATCCTCACACTTACGAAGGTACTTAAGGCCGTCCTGATAAAAGATATGTACTCTGTCATCTTCAAGTCCAATGGCGTTATCAGGGAAATACTGCTTGCACACATCCACAAACATTGAATCCGGCTCAACAACGTCGATGACCTTGATCTCCTCATAGTGAGTCAGCTCTCTGGCAACACCGCCGTCGCCGCCTCCAAGAACCAGGACTCTCTGGACCTTAGGATGAACAGCCATAGGAACATGGACTATCATCTCATCATAGGTGAACTCGTCCTTTTCGGAAAAGATGATGTTACCATCCGAAGTAAGGAACTTGCCAAACTCCGGGGAATCAAAGACGTCTATTCTCTGGAACTCACTGGTTCCGGAAAAGAGCTGCTTCGATAATCTTATACTGATCTTGACGTTTCCAGTGTGCATGTCTGAAAACCAATAATCCATATCTGCCATAGCCATCTCCTTAGATTTATTTCAAAACAAAAAGTTCTGATATATCTTCGCTTTCTGGTCCCTGCATGGAACAGCCTTTTTCCATGGCTGTCCTTATGTAATCAAGGATCTCATCTGTAATCATCTCACCTGGAGAAAGGATTGGAATTCCAGGTGGATAACACATTACTGACTCGGCGCTGATGCGGCCAACAGTCTTATCAATTGGCAGTGACTCCTTTTCCGCATAGAAGGCTTCCTGTGGAGTTGCCTTAACAATAGGAGTCACATACTCTGCAGAAAAGAACTGCTGCTCAGGCTTTGAGTACAGCCTTCGAATGTCAGCCAAAGCTCCAGCAAGTCTTTCAATATCCTGAAGCCTGTCACCGATGGAGATATAGGCCATTACATTTGAAAGGTCACCAAACTCCATCTGAATATCGTATTCATCCCTTAAAAGGTCATATACTTCAATGCCTGTAAGACCAATCTTTCTTGTATTTACCACAAGCTTGGTCTCGTCAAAGTCGTAGATACTTCCGCCATTTTTAAGCTCATTGCCGTAGGCATAATAGCCGCCTATATCGTTGATCTCTTCCCTGGCGTACTGGGCCATTCCCGTAACCTTTTCAAAGCTGTCATGACCGTTAAGTGCAAGATTCCTTCTGGAAATATCAAGGCTTCCAAGAAGAAGGTAACTGGCTGATGTGGTCTGGGTAAGGTTCACGATCCTGCTGATATATCCAACATTGGCATCAGGTCCGCAAAGAAGGATGGAACTCTGGGTAAGGCTTCCTCCAGACTTGTGCATACTGATGGCAGCCATATCTGCTCCTGCCGCCATGGCATTTATTGGAAGGTTAGGCCCAAAGTAAAGGTGTGTTCCATGGGCCTCATCAACTAAGGCTTTCATGCCATTTTTGTGGGCTATTTCAACTATCGCTTTAAGATTAGAGCATATTCCGTAATATGATGGATTGTTTATCAGGATTGCCTTGGCGTCAGGATTCTGTATAACAGCCTTCTTAACATCCTCAATCTCCATTCCAAGAGGAATACCAAGGTTCACATCAACCTTAGGGTCAATGTAAACAGGCTCAGCTCCGCATAAAATAAGGGCATTTATGGCACTCTTATGAACATTTCTAGGCATGATGATCTTATCGCCATGCTTAACGCTGGATAACACCATGGCCTGTACAGCGCTGGTGGTACCATTGACCATCATAAAAGCGTGGGCAGCGCCAAAAGCATCTGCCATAAGCTCCTCTGCCTCCTTGATCACCGAAACAGGATGGCAAAGGTTATCAAGTGGCTTCATGGAGTTGACATCTATGCCAACGCACCTGTCGCCTAAAAATCTTACAAGTTCTGCATTACCTCTTCCTCTTTTATGGCCAGGCACATCAAAGGGCACAACCCTCTGCTTCCTAAAACGCTCCAGCGCATCATATATGGGCGCTCTCTTTTGCTTTTCAAGATCCAACTAAGCTTCCTCCAACAAAACAATCTGATAAACAAGCGAAAAGGAGTGGCATGAGTTACCTCTCATGCTACCCCCTTGTATTATCCAATTTAGCTTAATAATCATACTATATAATTGCTTTAAGTTAAAGAGATTTAGCTATTTAATTCTCGCCATCTGAAGTATCAGGATAACCGATTTCTACTGCCCTGTCGTGTAAGAGATTTGCAAGCTCAAGGTTTTTGTAAACCTTTATGCCATTTTCTGTAAGACGCTTATAAACCTCATTTGCATCAGTGTAGTCCTCATCCTTGGTTACCAGGTTGTAATTGTCATCTATCATATTGAAAGAAACATAGTCGTTTCTCTTTTCATACTCAGGCTCAAAATAATATGTATTGATGATAAGGTGATCTGTATCAAGGCCTTCCAGAGAAATTGACTTGCTCTCACCATTTACGTTGTAATAGAAATCACCAAAAGGAGTTATATTCTCCTCAGAGCCATAATAAAACTGGTAATCGCCCTTTGCATCTACAAAAGCAAAATCATAAACATGAAGAGCAGCTCCGCCAGAACCTGAACCATATATAGTTCCATCATCATTGATGGTGACGTCACTTCTTGACCACATATCCTGGTCATAGCAGATCTTAAGCTCTCCGCCCATATCCTTAAGGATCATGAAAAGAGTAAATATCTCGCCACCCATCTCTTCAGCAGTAAACTCCTGCTGATAGAGAAGCTCCTTCTCTCCATCATTTCCGCAGTCGATAGTTCTATATGTGGCATCGCCGTTTACCTTAAAGCTGTAATCACCAGAACTTGCAAGCTTATCGTCAATTTCAGAAAGGCTGTAAGACTGACCATCTTCAAGGATATCGGAAAGAACAAGGTATGCGCCTCTGTCTCCGCTCTTTGTAAACTTTGCCTTTGCTGCGCCGGTTTTAAAATCCTCGTAGAGGTCGCCTGTTGAGGCGGGAGTTTCATTTGTAACATCTGATGTGTTGTCTGAAGGCTGAGTCTTAGTAGTAGCTGATTGATCAGATTCAGATGTTTCTGCTTTATCAGCAGCATCTATGTTTTCAAAAACAGATGATTCTTCTGGTGTTTCTTTTTGGCAACCCGAAAGAATGGTTCCTGTCATAGCCATGGATAGAACCAGGGTTAAGATTTTCTTTTTCATTTTCATATTCTCCTCTTTGAACATATTTCACACACAAAGGATATTTTACACCTGTTTTGGGATGAAAAATCTAAAGAAAATATGAAATATGTGAGAGGATGTTTGCCCTCGTTATACGTTATACAGCGAAATTGCGGAGCAATTTCCCTGCTAGACGTTTGCCTTCACTTCGCTGGATCAGATCATACAGCGAAATTGCTCCGCAATTTCCCTTGTGCAGAGCACTTGGCGAGGCTCTTTCGAGACTAGTGCGAGCCATGGGTGTGCACTTAACGAGGTTTTTTCGAGTTTAGTGCAGCATCCCAGTCGTCCGTTGTCGCCAAATGTCCCCTGAAAAACATGAGAAAATCGCGTCAAGACGCTCCTTTTACAAATAGAGAAGAAGCTCCTTCCAAGCAAGCTTGGAGGAGCTTCTTCTCTATTTGCAAAACCACTCACGTGGCTTTTCTCATATTTTTCATAGGACGCTTGGCTCGTTATCGCTCACATCCCCATACCCATTCCTGCGCCGCCTGCTGGCATTGGAGGAACTGGCTCTTTGATTGTAGC
>NZ_JAGAYD010000071.1 GCF_017940685.1 Butyrivibrio sp.
GTCAGACCATCTTTTCACCATGGAAGTTAAGTGCTCAAAGGGAACTTATATAAGGACTCTCTGCCATGACATTGGCCTGTCACTTGGCTGCGGAGCAGCGATGCAGCATCTTACAAGGACAAGGGTTGGAGCGTTTTCTTTAGACACGGCTATCACTCTTGGCCAGGTGGAAGAGATGCGGGATAACGGGACTTTGGATGAATACATCAAATCTCCCGAGTATATTTTCAGGGACCTTGACAGCATACACGTAAAGGACAGCGCCAGAAAGATCCTTGAAAATGGCAACAGCTTCAGGCTTGATAATGTACTTTCCGAGGACCCGGAAGGAGTCAACGACACAGAGTACGCTGAAGACATGTTTAAGGAAGGCGATATGGTAAGGGTTTACTCCGAAGATGATACCTTCTTTGGAATATACAAGTACAGCGCCAAGAAAAAGACCTTTGACGTGGACAAGTTCTTTTTCGAAAAAGATTGAAAGACCCAGGTGGGGCGTAATAATAGATATATGCAGATAATCACAAGTACTAACGAACTTAATATAAAAGATAAAACTGCCATAGCCATGGGCAAGTTTGACGGGATCCACTTGGGGCACAAAAAGCTCCTTTCCAAGATCCTTGAGGAAAAGCAGGATGGCCTTAAGTCATGTGTTTTCACCTTTGAACCATCCCCGGAGGAGTTCTTTGTGGGACACAGAGTTGGACAGCTCTTTACCAGGGATGAAAAGAGAAGAGCCTTTGAGAGAATGGGCATCGACATCCTTGTGGAGTTCCCTTTAAATGCTGATACGGCAGCTACTCCTCCCGAGGATTTTGTGAGAGATATCCTCTTCGAGGACCTGAATGCCAGGTATATCGCAGCTGGAACCGATGTCTCTTTTGGCGACAAGGGAAGGGGCGATCAGTACCTTCTTAGAAACCTTAGCAAGGACATGGGATTTGAGCTTGAACTCATCGACAAGGTCATGTTGGACGGAGCAGAGGTAAGTTCTACGAGAGTCCGCAATGAAGTCACTGATGGCAACATGGCTTCAGTCAAAAGGCTTCTTGGAAATTACTACAGCGTCAGCGGCATCGTGGAGCATGGAAGACATATCGGACATACAATTGGAGTTCCAACTGTCAACATACTTCCGCCAGAGGGCAAGCTCCTTCCACCTTACGGAGTCTATGCCAGCGAAGTCCATATCGGGGAAAAGAGCTATCACGGAATGACCAATATTGGCAGGAAGCCTACGATCTCAGATAAAGAGAGAGTTGGCGTTGAGACATACATCTATGACTTTGACGAGGATATCTACGGCAGGTTTATAGAGGTGAGCCTTTTGGAGTTCACAAGACCGGAAATAAAATTTGACTCCATAGAAGCTTTAAAAGCCCAGATCGAGCAGGATCTTAGGAATGTAAGGTACAGGTCATAAATCACTTTACACATCTGGCTTTTTGTGCTAACATAAATTGGTTGCCGGCTAAAATCACGGCGACAAAACGTACACTACCTATACTAAGGTTTTGGCAACTCCAGCCTGGCCCTGGTATCAGGCAAATAGAATTGTGAAACACAAGGAGAAAAACAATGATCGCAAAAGAAAAGAAAACAGAAGTTATCGAGAAGTTTGCCAGAAAGGCTGGCGACACAGGATCACCTGAGGTTCAGGTAGCTATCCTTACAGAGAGAATTAAGGAGCTCAACGAGCACCTTCAGAAGAACCCTAAGGATCACCACTCAAGAAGAGGTCTTCTTAAGATGGTTGGTCAGAGACGTAGCCTTCTTGGTTACCTCAAGAAGAAGGACATCGAGGCTTATCGTAAGCTCATCGCTGACCTTGGTCTTAGAAAGTAATTTCTTAGAAGATAAAGGCGGAATAAGGCTGGCAGCCCTGCCAGCTTGTTCCGTCTTTTCACCATTAATGAGAATATGCGCAAAATGCGCTTTTCTATAGAAGACGAAAACATGTTTAAACTGCACACGCCCCTGAAGCACAGAGGATTTTCTGTGGATGACGGACCGCGGATGAGCAGAAGAAGGAGACAAACAAAATGGTAAAAACTTATTCAATGGAACTGGCCGGACGTACCCTTAAGGTTGAGATCGGCAAGGTAGGCAAACAGGCAAACGGCTGCGCTTTCATGCAGTACGGAGACACAACTGTTCTCTGCACAGCTACAGCATCAGCTAAGCCAAGAGATGGAATTGATTTCTTCCCACTTTCAGTAGAGTACGGTGAGAAGTTCTACGCAGTAGGAAAATTCCCAGGAGGATACAATAAGAGAGAGGGTAAGCCTTCAGAGAACGCTATCCTCACAAGCCGTGTAATCGACCGTCCTATGAGACCTCTTTTTCCTAAGGACTACCGTAACGACGTTACAATCGAGACTATGGTAATGGCAGTTGATCCTCAGTGCCGTCCTGAGCTTGTAGCTATGCTTGGTGCATCTGTATCAGTATCAATTTCTGATATCCCATTCGATGGCCCTTGCGCTATGACACAGATCGGTATGGTAGACGGTGAGCTTATCGTTAACCCTACTCAGGAGCAGTGGAACACAGGTGACCTCAAGCTTACAGTTGCATCTGTAGGTCAGAAGGTTATCATGATCGAGGCTGGTGCCAATGAGATTCCTGAGGAGAAGATGAAGGAAGCTATCTACAAGGCTCATGATGTAAACCTTCAGATCATCGAGTTCTTCAAGGGTATTGTTGCTGAGGTTGGTAAGCCTAAGCACGAATACACAAGCTGTGCAGTTCCTGAGGAGCTCTTTGCAGCTATCAAGGAAGTTGTTCCTCCAGAAGAGATGGAGAAGGCTGTATTCACAGATGACAAGCAGACAAGAGAGGGCAACATCGCTGAGATCACAGACAGACTCACAGAGAAGTTTGCTGACAACGAAGAGTGGCTTGCAATCCTTGGCGAGGCTATTTATCAGTACGAGAAAAAGACAGTTCGTAAGATGATCCTTAAGGATCACAAGAGACCTGATGGTCGTGAGATCAAACAGATCAGACCTCTTTCAGCTGAGGTTGATCTTATCCCAAGAGTACACGGAAGCGCTATGTTCACTCGTGGACAGACTCAGATCTGCGACGTTGTAACACTTGCTCCTCTTTCAGAGGCTCAGAAGGTTGAAGGTCTTGATGCTTTTGCTGCTGACAAGAGATATGTACACCAGTACAACTTCCCTGCTTACTCAGTAGGTGAGACCAAGGTTTCAAGAGGACCTGGACGTAGAGAGATCGGACACGGAGCTCTTGCAGAGAGAGCACTCCTTCCTGTTCTTCCTTCAGTTGAGGAGTTCCCATATGCAATCCGTGCAGTATCAGAGACATTCGAGTCTAACGGATCAACATCAATGGCTTCAACATGTGCTTCATGCATGTCACTTATGGCTGCTGGTGTTCCTATTAAGAAGATGGTTGCTGGTATTTCCTGTGGCCTTGTAACAGGTGATACAGATGACGATTTCGTAGTACTTACAGATATCCAGGGTCTTGAGGACTTCTTTGGAGATATGGACTTTAAGGTAACAGGAACCAAGGACGGTATCACAGCTATTCAGATGGATATCAAGATCCACGGTCTTACAAAGCCTATCGTTGAGACAGCTATTGCTCAGTGCCGTGAGGCTAGATTATTCATCATGGACGAGTGCATGAGCAAGGCTATTGCAGAGCCTCGTAAGGAAGTATCCAAGTACGCTCCTAAGATCGTATCTCTTCAGATCGATCCTGAGAAGATTGGCGACGTTGTTGGACAGCGTGGAAAGACAATCAACGAGATCATCGCAAGAACTGGCGTTAAGATCGACATCACAGATGATGGTAAGGTTTCAGTTTGCGGCGAGGATGCAGATGCAATCCAGAAGGCTGTTGATATGATCAACGTAATCGTAACTGACTTTGAGAAAGGCCAGGTATTTACAGGTAAGGTTGTAAGCATCAAGGAGTTCGGCGCATTCGTAGAGTTCGCTCCTGGTAAGGAAGGCATGGTTCACATCAGCAAGATTTCCAAGGAGAGAATTGACCACGTTGAGGACGTACTTACACTTGGCGACACAGTTAAGGTTGTATGCCTTGGTAAGGACAAGATGGGAAGAATCAGCTTCTCAATCAAGGACTGCGCACAAGGCTGATGACCTGACGATCGTTCTTTGGAGTCTGGTCAGAAGCTTGTTCTGGCAAGCAAAGCGAGAGCAGAATTTCCTTAGCTTAAATTAAAACATTCAACACAGGCCGGTGTGTCTTTCACATACCGGCCTTATTTAAAGACAGGAAAATACAATGGGTAACACAAAAGAAACAATAGCTGAAATAAATAAGAGACGTACCTTTGCCATCATTTCCCACCCGGATGCAGGTAAGACAACACTGACAGAGAAATTTCTTTTATACGGAGGAGCCATCAATATGGCTGGATCCGTTAAAGGTAAGGCAACTGCAAGACACGCAGTATCTGACTGGATGGAGATCGAGAAGCAGAGAGGTATCTCAGTAACTAGTTCAGTTCTTCAGTTTAACTATGAGGACTGCTGCATCAATATCCTTGATACCCCTGGACACCAGGATTTCTCAGAGGATACCTATAGAACACTGATGGCTGCTGACTCTGCAGTCATGGTCATCGACGCAAGTAAGGGTGTTGAGGCTCAGACGCGTAAGCTCTTTAAGGTCTGCGCCATGAGCCATATTCCGATCTTTACCTTTATCAACAAGCTGGACAGAGATGCCATGGACACCTTTGATCTTCTTGATGATATTGAGAATAACCTTGGCATTGCCACATGCCCTATGAACTGGCCAATTGGTTCAGGTAAGAACTTTAAGGGTATCTTCGACAGAAGAGAGGGCCACATTGTTACTTTCTCTGAGACTCAGAAGGGTACCAAGGAAGGAAAAGAGACCTTCATAAATCTTGATGACAAGGCAGCAATAGACAGCGAGATTGGCCAGGATGCATATGATAAGCTTACTGGTGAGATCGAGCTTCTTGACGGAGCTGGCGCTGAATATGACCTTGAAAAGGTAAGAAAGGGAGAGCTTACTCCGGTATTCTTTGGCTCAGCTCTTCAGAACTTTGGTGTAGAGCTCTTTTTACATCACTTCCTTAAGATGGCGACACCTCCAACAGGCAGAACCTCTGCTGATGGAACTGTTATAGATCCGCTTGAGAACGATTTTACAGCCTTTGTTTTCAAGATCCAGGCCAACATGAACAAGGCCCACAGGGACAGAGTTGCTTTCATGAGGATCTGTTCCGGAAGATACGATGCAGACAAGGAAGTTAAGCACGTTCAGAGCGGAAAGGTAATGCGTCTTTCACAACCTCAGCAGCTTATGGCTGACGAGCGTAAGATCCTGTCAGAGGCCTATGCGGGCGATATCATGGGTGTATTTGACCCAGGTATCTTTTCAATTGGGGATACAGTCTGCATGCCAAAGGACAACGTAAGATACGAGGGAATCCCTACATTTGCTCCAGAGCATTTTGCAAGGGTTCGCCAGGTTGATACCATGAAGCGTAAACAGTTCGTAAAGGGTATCACTCAGATCGCCCAGGAAGGTGCAATCCAGATATTCCAGGAGTACAACACAGGTCTCGAGGAAATTATTGTTGGTGTAGTTGGCGTACTGCAGTTTGACGTCTTGAAGTTTAGGCTGGAAAGCGAGTACAATGTAGATATAATTTTAGAGTCACTACCTTATGAGTACATCAGATGGGTGGACAATGAGGATGTGGACATGTCTTCACTTGTTGGAACTTCCGACATGAAGAAGATCAAGGACATGCACGACAGACCACTTCTTTTGTTTATCAATGAGTGGAGCGTTGGCATGACAATGGAGAGGAACAAGGGGCTGGTTCTTTCTGAATTCAAGAAGAACTAAAGTTTTTTTGGAGGAAGGCATTTGAAAAAAAGTTGGCTGCTAACTAAAAAAGAGATAGCATTCCTTTTGGCTGCAGCTTTGCTTTCAGCGGGATTATCCGGCTGTCAGTATAAGAGCTTTGACGACTACTTAAGAGCTCTTGGGATGAAGGATCCGGTAGCTGTTGAAGAAGTTGCTACTAATGAGTCTGTTTCTGAAGTTTCTATTGAAGAAGCAAAAGAGCTGGTCCAGGAAGTTGTGGATATTTCTGAATATAATGGCGCCACCGCAGATGATGGTGTAAACCGCATCTCTGGTGACGGAGTTCCTATGGGAATCGACGAGTATCCTGATGGGGCTCCTGCGCTGGCTGATTCAGATTATGCCAGCTTTTATAAGAGCTACGAAGATGCTGAAGAAGAGATCATAGAAAAGAGAGAGGCTGTTGGCCTTACTAAAACCGGCATTGAGAAGCTCAAAAAAGAGCAGGAGGGCCTTTACGCCTATGAGAGACTTACAGATGCAGGTAAGACTCTCTATGTTGAGATGCTTGCTATCATGAGGCATCTTGCCAGTGATGTTAGTGTTTCTACTACCAGTGATGAAGCCATAGAGCTGGTTTTTGAGTATGTATCAATGGATCACCCGGAGCTCTTTTACGTAGAAGGCTATCAGTATACTGATTACCGCAGAGGCGATGAGGTATCAAGGATCGCTTTCTCTGGTACCTACACTTATGATGAGGCTGAGGTAAAAAGACGTCAGACTCAGATCAATGAGGTGGTGAACAGATGCATAGCAGCTGCGCCTGCTTCAGATGATGAATATCTTACCATCAAGTATGTTTACGAATATCTCATCAAGAATACAGAGTACGACAAGGATGCTCCTGACAATCAGAACATCTGCTCAGTATTCCTTGGTGGCAGAAGCGTATGTAATGGTTACGCCAAGGCTGCACAGTACCTTTTAAGTAAGCTTGGTGTTGATTGTACTTTTGTAACTGGAATGGTAACAACCAAGAGTGGACAGCAGTTCAGACACGCATGGAATCTGGTTCTGTGCAACGGCGCCCACTACTATTTAGATGTAACATGGGGAGATGCATCCTACCAGACTGCTTCAGGAGAGAGCGCAGATCCGGCCCTTCTTCCAGATGTGAACTATGATTACCTGAACGTTACTACAGAGGAGATAGAAAGACAGCACACTCTGAATGATATCGTCGATGTTCCGGTCTGCTCCTGCATGACAGACAACTACTATGTAAGGGAAGGCGAGTACTTTACATCAGTGGAGCCTGCACTTGTTCAGGACCTCTTTGACAGGAAGTATGCTGAAGGTGCCAAAAACGTCACCATCAAGTGTGCAAACGATGCAGTTTACAATGAGCTTTTTGATCAGCTCTTTACTCAGGGACAGGTATTTAACTATATGCAGGGCTATCAGCCCACGGTTACCTATACTTCTTTTGAGAAGACAAGGACCATAATGATCTGGCTCTGAGCAGGAAAACCGGAAATATGATATACTATTGTAGATTATAATTTGTGAGGTACTTAAGTTATGGGAAAAGAGATTGCAGAGGTAGGATCTGTTAAGATCGCAGATGACGTAGTTGCAAGAATTGCAGCTCTTGCAGCACTTGAGGTTGATGGTGTATCAGCTATGGCTGGTAACTATACAAGCGACAAGCTTGAAAAGGTGAGCCGCAACAATTTAGCCAAGGGAGCTAAGGTTATCGTTGGACAGAACGAAGTAAAGGTTGATCTTTCACTTATGATGTCCTACGGCTTTAACATCCCTGCAACATGCCAGCAGGCCCAGACAAGGGTTAAGGCTTCTGTTGAGAACATGACAGGCCTTGAAGTAACTGATGTCAATATCAGGATCGCTGGTATCACAATGCCTAAGGCATAAAAAGGAAAACGAAATGAATAGATCAGAACTTAGAGAGCAGGTTTTTAAGCTGCTCTTTCGTGTTGAATTTAACACAATGGATGAAATGTCTGAGCAGGAGGAACTTTTTGCTGAAACAGAGGATGCAAAGATCAGCAAGAAGGACGCCGACTACATCAGGGAAAAATATGAAAAGATCGCAGAGAAGCTCTCTGAGATTGATGCGGATATAAACAAGCAGACTACAGGCTGGAACACAAGCAGGATCGCCAAGGTAGACCTTGCGATCATCAGACTTGCTCTTTATGAGATCAGATATGACGATTCAGTTCCTACTGGAGTAGCGATCAATGAAGCGGTTGAGCTTGCCAAGAAGTTCGGACAGGACGGCTCAGCTTCTTTTGTTAATGGCGTACTTGCCAAGTTTGCAAAGGATACAGAGTAAATGAGTGGCACAGAGTTTGAAAAAGAACTGCTGGATAGAGCTTCCTATGTGGAGGATATGTTAAAAGAGTTTCTCCCCAAGGAGGAAGGATACGCAAGTACTGTGATAGAGGCTATGAATTACAGTCTGCTTGCAGGGGGCAAGCGCCTTCGCCCGGTTATGATGATGGAATCTTACAAGCTCTTTTCCGGAGCTGATGCTGATATGGAGGTTGTTCGTCCCTTCATGGCAGCCATGGAGATGATCCACACATACTCTTTAGTTCACGACGATCTTCCAGCTATGGACAACGATGAGTACAGAAGGGGCAGGAAGACAACCCATGTAGTTTACGGACCTGGAATGGCAACACTTGCTGGAGACGGACTTTTAAACCTTGCTTTTGAGACAGCGATCATGGGAGCTGCAAGAGGCAAGGCGCTTTCTGATTATGACGGAGAGCAAAAGAGCAGATACCTTGAAGCTCTTTCGATACTTAGCCGTAAGGCCGGTATCTACGGAATGGTGGGCGGACAGTGCGCTGACATAGTCTCTGAGAATACCACCTATACAGATATGGATGAGGCAAAAGAAGTACTCCATTATATCGATGAGAACAAGACAGGAGCCCTTATTGAGAGCAGTCTTATGATCGGTGCTGTTCTTGGAGGAGCTTCTTTTGATGATGTAAAAAAGATTGAGAAGGCTGGAAGTGATGTTGGAATCGCTTTCCAGATACAAGATGATATTCTTGACATAGAGGGGGATGAGTCAGAGCTAGGTAAGCCCATAGGCTCTGATATCAAAAACGGTAAGAGCACCTACGTCAGCATCTATGGAATGGATGCAGCCAGGACCAAGGTAAAAGAGCTATCTGATGAAGCCAGCGATATCCTTAAAGAGCTGGGCTTTGAAGAGAGTTTCCTTGGAAGGCTATTTACGTATTTGATCTACAGAAAGAAATAAGCTACTTAGGCGGTGATGATCATGCTTCTGGATCAGATAAATGAAACAGGCGATATAAAGAAAATACCCCAGTCCCAATACCCGGAGCTTGCAAAAGAGATCAGGGAGTTTCTCATAGACAAGATATCTGTGACAGGAGGGCATCTGGCATCAAACCTTGGTGCAGTAGAACTTACAATGGCTCTCCATGTAGCTCTTGATCTTCCAAAGGACAAGATCATCTGGGATGTGGGACATCAGTCATATACCCACAAGCTTCTTACTGGCAGAAAAGAGGGGTTTGATACCCTGCGCCAGTATGGTGGCATGAGTGGATTTCCAAAGAGAGGTGAGTCAGACAGTGACTGCTTTGATACAGGTCACAGCTCAACCTCTATTTCAGCAGGTCTTGGAATGGTCAAGGCGAGGGACCTTAAGGGAGAGGATTACGCAGTAGTATCAGTTATTGGCGATGGGTCACTCACTGGCGGTCTTGCTTATGAAGCCATGAACAACCTCTCCAAGCTTGAGACCAATTATATTATTATCTTAAACGACAACGAGATGTCCATTTCCGAAAGCGTCGGAGGAATGGGCAAATATCTTGACAGCGTACGTACTGCCCAGGGTTACCTTAACCTCAAAGAGGATGTGTACGCACAGCTTCGCAGTAACACCAAAGTGGTAGATTCCATCAGAAGAGCCAAGAACAGTTTTAAACAGCTCTTCGTTCCCGGAATGGTATTTGAAAACCTTGGTATAACTTACCTTGGACCTGTAGATGGACATGACACTGCAGGTCTTATAAGGGCCATCAAGGAAGCCAGAAAAGTTAAAAAAGCTGTTATGGTCCACGTAGTTACCAAGAAGGGTAAGGGCTATGAACCTGCAGAGAGACATCCTGCAAGATTCCATGGCACAGAGCCTTTTATCGTGGAGAATGGACTTCCAAGGAATCCCAGAACAACTGCCAATTACCAGGATATCTTTTCCACAGTAATGTGTAAGCTCGGTGCCAGGGATGACAAGGTTGTGGCTATCACTGCAGCCATGGCCGATGGAACAGGACTTAAGAGATTCAGGAACATCTATCCTGACAGATTTGTGGATGCAGGAATTGCTGAGGAGCACGCAGTTACCTTTGCTGCCGGCCTTGCAATAGGTGGATACAAGCCTGTATTTGCGGTATATTCTTCATTCCTTCAAAGGGCTTATGACCAGATCATGGAGGATGTATGCCTTCAGAATCTTCCGGTTGTCTTTGCCATAGACAGGGCAGGGCTTGTTGGAAGCGACGGCGAGACTCATCAGGGAATATTTGATCTGTCATACATGTCCACAATGCCCAACATGCATATTATGGCGCCCAAGAATAAATGGGAGCTTTCAGACATGTTGAAGTTCGCAGTTAACGCAGGATGCCCTATGGCAATAAGATACCCTCGTGGAAATGCCTATGATGGACTTAAAGAGTACAGGGCTCCTATAGAGATGGGCAAGTGTGAGCCTATCTATGAGGAGAAAGATATTTGTCTACTTGCTGTTGGCAGCATGGTCAAGATCGGCGAGGAAGTAAGAAATATCTTAAAGGATCAGGGAGTAAGGTGCTCCCTCGTGAATGCAAGATTTGTTAAGCCAATAGATACTGACTATATCAAAGTCGCATCAGCAAACCACAAGCTCTTTGTAACCATGGAAGAGAATGTTGCCTGCGGCGGATATGGCGAGAAGGTAAGAGTCTTCGTAGATGAGAATAGACTGGACTGCAGCGTTCTTAGTATTGCTATCCCGGATCAGTTCGTAACCCACGGAAGTGTTGATAAGCTTCGGTGTGAACTTGGAATAGATCCGCAGTCCATAGCAGATAGAATTTTGAAGGAAATACACAGGTAAGTATATGGCAAAGGAAAAAGAGAGACTGGACGTCCTTGTGGTTTCAAGAGGACTTGCTCCTTCTCGTGAAAAAGCCAAGGCACTTATTATGGCCGGAGATGTATTCGTAAACGGCCAGAGAGAAGATAAGCCAGGAACCACCTTTGAGGAAGATAAGATCACATCACTTGAGGTTAAGGGAGCAACCATTCCCTATGTCTCAAGAGGCGGACTTAAGCTTGCAAAGGCGGTTAATAATTTCGGCCTTGATCTTGCAGGCAAGGTGTGCATGGATATAGGCGCATCCACAGGTGGTTTTACTGACTGCATGCTGCAAAACGGTGCAATTAAGGTCTACTCTGTTGATGTGGGACACGGCCAGCTTGACTGGAAGCTTAGAAGCGACGAAAGGGTGGTCTGCATGGAAAAGACCAACTTCAGATATATGGTCAGGGATGACATTTCAGATGATCTGGATTTTGCATCCTGCGATGTTTCTTTTATCTCACTTACAAAGATCCTGCTTCCTGCAAGACGCCTTCTTAAGGACGGCGGTGAAATGGTATGCCTTATTAAGCCACAGTTTGAGGCAGGCAAGGACAAGGTTGGTAAAAAGGGCGTAGTAAGAGACCCTGCTGTTCACAGCGAAGTGGTACACAGGATATTTGATTACACTGCTGTTGCAGGTTTTGAAGTACTGCACCTTGAGTATTCACCAATTAAGGGGCCTGAGGGAAACATAGAGTATCTGATACATATCCGTAAGGACCCTGAGAAGAATGCTCAGGTAGAGACTCTGACAGAAGCTGATGGAGAAAAACTCCTTAAGCAGATATGTGAAGAAAAAAGCGGAATATCTTTCGGCGATGACAATAACAGACTGATACAGGAAACTGTTTCAAAGGCTCACGGAGAGCTCACTTAAGGAGCGATGGCTCATGGATAAGTTTTGTATTGTTACCAACAAAAACAAGGATAAGGACAACAGCCTCACAAGTCATATCA
>NZ_JAGAYD010000005.1 GCF_017940685.1 Butyrivibrio sp.
GCTGCTCAAGATATTTACCAAGATTAAATTCCGCAGCTGCCATAATAAGCTTTGCTGTCTCCGGCTCGTCGAAGAATGAATCCATTACCTTCTCAAGCTTTTCATTTGCTGCCACAAAAGTAATGTACTTAGGTGGATCCATACTCTGCCTGGCATTCTCAACCGCAAAAGAAAGGAACCTTCGAAGGATCGTGGGATCATCAGTATCTGTGAAAAGATGTGTTACCTGTACCTCATTTTGGCTCTGGTCCCTGTCAGCAAGAAGAAGCGCTTCAAGCTTTCCTTCCTCATTAAGGGCTGCAACGCTGAGCTCTACGCTGGCCTCGCTGACGTCCCTTGCGGTTATGTCTATGTCCTTTATCTGTCTTATATTGTCTAAAACAGCACTTATCCCGCTGGCCAGATTGACCATTCTTCCGCTGTAGCCTCCGGTTTTTTTCGATGCAAGCTTCTTGTGTACTGTATCAAAGGGAAGGCGGCACTCACGAAAATGGCGAAGGCTTATATCAAACCCATGATCTGAAAAGAGCCTGTTAAGCTCAAGTCCGTGATCACCGTTATATTCAAACACAGCTGTGAGCATACTGGAAGGCTCAGACTTCGGAATATACTGATCCAGATAGAGCTCAAGCATTATATCTCCGTATCTGTATCCCTGATACAGACTTGGTATCATGAAAAAAGATATCTCACTGATACCATCACTCTCAGTTATTTCCATAAAGCCCTTATACTGTCCTTCATCACTAAGGCCATACCAAAAGACATTTTTCCCTTCTTCTGGCAAATTTGCCGGCATGTTGTTTATCTGTGCTTCAAACAAAGATATCTGTTTAAGTTCCATTTTCCCTCCTACCACAAGACACGGGGACGGTTCTTTTGACTTATTGCATGCAATGAGTCAAAAGAACCGTCCCCGTGTCTTGTTAGCTCTTTCAACACCATACACCTCAATTATACGATTTATAACTGAAAAAAGCAGAGAAAACCGTGTGGTTTTCTCCGCTTTTAAGAATATTTAATACTTTTTTAATCAACTGAATTTCTAATTATTTAAGGATTGTCTGATCGCCACGTGGCTGAGCATACTTGTCTGCTGAGATCACACCGTGAAGTTCAGTCTTAACATAATCCATAACAGCTTCGTCCATAACGATACCTGTGTCAAACTGTGCACTTGAGTTTCTGAATACATAGTATGTATCACCGCCGTCTGTGCAGAAGTTGTTTGTTACAACAGCGTATGTATCATCCTTAGAGAATGGCTTGCCGTTGATAGACTCGATTGTAACTCTGTTGATGGAACTTGGCTTAGCATATGTTGACTCTGGATAGTTAGGTCCCTTAGCAAATGACTTTCTTGTATCAAGTGTAAACTTGATGCCTGCAGTCTGAGGATATCCGCCAAGAGCATCTGGTGCATTGTATGTGGAAGCTTCAAGAGCCTCAAGAAGTTCAGCACCTGTAAGGTATGCAACTGCTACAGTGTTTCCGAAAGGAAGTACTGTATTGATGTCCTTCTTGGTAACAGAACCTGCGTGGATAGCAGCACGGATACCACCACCGTTAGTGATAGCAACGATGTGATCTTTATCAACTGTGATGTTTGATGCATTCTGAGTTACAGTCCAAAGAAGTGCATCTGTAACGAGGTCACCCATGTTAGTTTCCTCTGTTCTGTTTCCAGGAGCCTTAGCGCCGTTGAGCTCTACTTCACTCTTACCAAATGCCTGGTCATACTCAGCATCTACTCTCTTGATGATAGCTGTTGTAACAGCATCTGCGATAACTTCCTTCTGAAGTCCCTCAAGAGATAAGAGGTAGTTGTCCTCAATCTTCTTGGTTGCATTGTCAATAACTACTACACCGATGTCCTGAAGCTTGGTTCCTGCAGACTGGATAGGAAGGTTGTTGCTTGAAGCAGACATAACAGTGTGTGAATGTCCATCAAGCATGAAGTCGATACCCTTTGTGTTCTTAAATACATCTACACTGCTGCAGCCCTTTGCTGTAGACTCTCCGTCAACACCAAGGTGTGCGATACAAACAATGATATCTGCACCTTCAGCCTTGAGCGCGTCTACCTGAGCCTGTGAGCAGTTATAAAGATCCTTGCCCTCAAGGAACTTATAAGCTCTTACATATTCAGGTTTAGCCTTGGTTGTAGTTTCAGGAGTTTCAAGTCCATAGAAACCAATCTTTACGCCGCCCTTAGTAATGATAGCATGCTGCTGGAAAAGAGAATTGCCATTGCCATCAAGTACGCTTGCGCATACTGTCTGGAACTTGGCTGTTGCAAGGTTAGCCTTGAGCTGAGGTACACCATAGTCAAACTCGTGGTTACCTGGAGTAACAATGTCATAACCTGCAGCATTCATGCATGAAATAGCATCAAGTCCCTTAGTTGTGCTTACATATGCTGTTCCCTGTCCGAAGTCACCTGCGTCTGCAAGGATAACTTCTGCGCCTCTACCAGCAAGGTTCTCCCTTACGGATGCGATATACGCATAACGTCCTACAGCACCGTGGATATCATTGGTATGAAGGATTACAGTCTTGCCACTAAAATCAGCAGGAAGGTCATAGATTGACTTCTCCTTAACCGGCTCAGCAGCTCTTACTGTAAGGCTGGGCATACCAAGTGATAATACGAGAGCCATTGCCATAACAATAGATCCAATACGTTTTACTACACTGTGTTTTGTCATAAACACACCTCCCGATTATTCTTACCCTTTATGAGGGCTCGTGACTATAATTATATGACAATTGACCCTTAAATTTAACAGTTAAATACACAATTTTGTCACTTTTATTTTGGCTGTTATGCACAAGGTAAAGAAGGTCACGCCCCAAAAGAATATGCTAAGCCCCTTCCTTAGTTTTTCAACTTTTGCCGCATTAGGAGCATAGTAACCGCCAGCGACTGGTTGTTTCTCATCTGCATAGTAGACATACATCTGTTCATGCTCATCAGTGTAATCAAGAACGATATTTCCATTATGCTTTATATTATCTATCTCTTCAGCTGAGTATGTGTTCCCTTCAAGTCCAGGGAGAATTTGATAGCTCTTTTCGCCACAGTTTCTGTCTGCAAGAACATATTCTGGTTCCGGTGTTACCACATACCAAAGGATTGCCAGTGCAAGTGATGCTACAACTATGACCATTTCAATCATAAGTTTCTTCTTTGAACTGCTCACGCCGCCTGATGTATGTTTTATTCCTGGCAAAAGAGTTCCTACATTCATATTCCCAAATGATATAAGCCGAATTTCCTTATTTAAAAGCTCAGGCATCTTGTCTGCGACATTTCCTAAATATCTATAGATCATCACACCCACGAAAGCAAATGCCAGATTCTTAAAGCCAATATTGTACAGGATCGGATCTGTGATCCCCATAAACAGCAGAGAGATCGTTACCACCAGTTCTTCAATCCTGTTATCTCTAACTTCATCCCATAAAAGAATGATCCACAGCGCCGTAATGATCACAAAGACAACGACCCCAAGCTGAAAAAGCAGGTATAGCTGTGAAAAATCGATTCCATAATGAGTGGCATCCGGATCGTTTAGTCTTATTCCAAATAGCGAAAATGAGTTGCTAGCCAGGAAGTAACTGGCCATCTCGTATCTTGAGCCAAGGTTATAGTCAAACCGCCTTATGCTTTCAACCAGAGATTCTGTGGTAAAAAAAGGCAGAATGACAGTGACTGCCCAAATGACAGGCAACACCATGGCTACAATGACTTTTTCTACAATTCCCAGTCTGGACCTGTAAGCAAAAAAGATATTCAGACACAGATATCCTATTAGTGTAAAAAGCCCAGTTCTGCTGCCCGTGTATGAATACAGATACATTCCAACGCCAAGGATAATGCCCGAATACTTCCATACTTTTTTCCTGTCATCATAGCCTGTCACAAACATGATCATCATAGCAATTATGACAAAAGAGCTACCAAGAGTATTAGGGTGCGGAAATCCCATTGACCTCCTGAACACAGCCCCTAAAGTATCACTAAACTGTATAAAAGAAATATCTTCGATAATGTCAAAAGAAGACAGGAACATAAGGCAGGCCATTCCCGCTCCGCCAACAATTGCTCCTACAGAAAAGAGTCTTTTTACATTGATATGTTTCATGCCCAGCATCAA